>JAICIM010000445.1 GCA_025928885.1 Ktedonobacteraceae bacterium
ACTGTCAGCGTCATTGATCGTCTCCCCATCGATGCCTGTATCGTTTCCACCACCTTGCCCAACCTTTTTCTTTTACCTGCTGGTATGCCATCCACGAATCCTGCCAACCTTTTGAGCATGCCAGAGATGGAACAGTTCCTCAAATGGGCCGCAACCCGTGCCGATTATGTTGTGCTTGATTGCCCTGCTCTCGCCTTTTCCGAGGCGCGTATCCTGGGTGTATTGAGCGACCAGACATTGGTAGTGGTTGATGTCACCAGGGATCGTCTCAAACAGGTGGCGGCGATGAAAGATGAACTGATGGGAGGCAGTGTCAGGCTGGCTGGACTGATTGTCAATAAATTGAATCGCTGGATATAAAGTTATGCTACTATTCCCAGCCAAAATCCCTACCCAGTAACGAATAGAGCCGCTCATTGTGCGGTTGGAAGCGTTCTGACAGGAGTTGTCGAGTGGTAGGCAGCATCTTTTTATGCAGATGAGACTTCTGACTGTTATATTGTTTGAAGTCAACTGTTGTATGGGGAATATGTAAGAAATCCAACGCTTGCGTGAAGATGGCAGCTGGATTGTTGTACATATCTTCGCTTTTGATGATCAGTATCTGCTCTCGTGGGAAGCAAGCAAACCATTGTTCCAGTTGTTCGGCATAGCACCCCCTAGAAAAATAAGAGAAATGTAAATGATTGAAACTCTTGCCGTATTCAAGCTTTTGGATCGCTCCTTGCATTCTTGCATCTTCCTGTTCAAGGGCATCTTCAAACGAGAGCTGCTCGTTCCCCCAATCTACTTCCCAGCAATAGTGTGAAAATGCTCTTTCGATCGGGTTGCGTAACAACGCAATGAGCTTTACTGCTGGCAAAAGTCGAGCAACTCTTTGTGGCACGTATGGATGAAAGAGGTAGTAAGGGCTGGCTTCTCCTGTAATGATTGTGTGTCTATGGATAGCTTGCATGTAGTATCTATAGGGCAGTGCAGGAAACTGTCCCTGATACCAGGAGTTGCCGCGCTGATAATTATAATCGAAGAAGTGAACCTCTTTACGTAGAGCGGGTGCGATCGCAGGGTGCTGAACAAGATAATTATACAAAGATGTTGTTCCACTGCGAGCCGAGCCAATGATAATAAAGCCTGGGAGCACGCGCAAGCAACTGGTAGCGGTGCGATATGTTGTCAGAGCGCTCTTCGCCGTTTCTCGTAACAGATTCATATGCGTATTCTCTTCATTCCTTATCACTTAGGATGGCTTGCACATCGCAAATAAGCTTATCTATAACCTCTGCATGATAATTTTCGATGCTGCCTGTATCACAGCATCTCGCCAGCTCGGGATCAAACGGCATGTGAGCAAGCAATGGAACGTCGGGAAGGTTGTTTTCGAACGTAGCGGGGAGAGGATGAACCATATTTTTGATTGTGCCAATGATCTGGCCTTTGCCCTGCCGAATCATATTCACGCATCTATTTGTCGCGGCCTTTGCCAGTTGGTATGATGGCGAGACAATGATGATGCCGTCGAGTGGAAGTGAGTGGAGAACCGTTATCGGCACGTCAGATGTGCCAGTTGGAACGTCAACAATGAGGTAATCGAGATCGCCCCAGTTAGTATCGCTGTAAAGCTGTTTAAAGGCGCTGGAGACCATCGGGCCACGCCAGATGAGAGGATCGCTCGCATGTTCCTGGAAGATGTCGAATGTCATGCATTTGACCCCGAGCGGACTGAGCAGAGTTTCCACCAGGCCCTGCTCATTGAGTGAAAGCTGTTTCTCCAGGCCAAACAGGTGGAGAAGCGTCGGGCTGATCAGGTCTGCATCGAGCAGGCCAACCGACCTGTTTTTGCGCTGCAAATTGGCCGCTAACAGTGCCGCTATTGTTGATTTGCCCGCTCCACCTCTCCCGCTCATAAGCGCAAGAGTTTTGTTCGCTTTACGCGGCAATTTCATCATAAGCCCTCCCTACTAATTTAATTGCTAATAAGCCGTAATATAGAAACTACAATCTTTTGCGAGGCAGCTTCTGCACGTTGCCGGAAGCTCTGTATGGCGCTGAAGTCGTGTTTTCTTTCCAGCGCGTTCAGAATGTGTTGGGTCAATAGGTGCGGATCTGGTGTGCTGACTGTGATGTTGGGGAAGGTTTGCGCATATTCTCCCATGCCTCCCGCTCCTACCTGATCCTCCGCATCCAGTGCCGGGATGCAGACGGCTGGAATGCCCGCAGCGGCGATTTCGTTGACGGTGCTATAGCCGGCCATCATCACGACGGCGGAGGAGATATCAACGTAATCGTTGAGGAAAGGTTCAAAACGGCTGACATAGCGCACAAAGTCGTCTACAATGGGCAGGTCGCCACTAAAATGCGGGCCAGGAATAACGATGAGCCGGGTTTGAGGATGCTTGGAGAGAATCTGCTCTCTGGCCGCCAGAATGGTGTTGAGTAAGCTTCTGGCGATATCCCAGCCACCACCGCCAAAGGTTATCAATAAAATCTTCTGTTCGGGATTGAGGCCGAGCTTTTCGCGTAACATCTCGTTGTGAGGCTGCTTTTTGTAACGTACCAATGGGCCTGCATAGAGGGTTGGGCCATGATAGCGAGCAATTAAATTCTGATCGGCTGGCAGCACCTCCGTTTGTTGTTGGAGTATGATGAGCTGATGAACTTCGTTGAGGAGCGGGAGATGATGGCGAAATTGATCGCGCAGTGCTTCTCCTAGTGAACCCATAACGATCTGTTTGATCCCGGCATCCTGCGCTGCCCGATGGAGAGGCGGGCGCAGCAACGTTTCATGGATCAGCACATCGGGTTGGAAGACCTCGATGGTTTGACGGGCAATTTGTTCGGCGTGTTCATATTCGCTGGCCTGACCGGGAATGAGTATCCAGGGGTAGCCAGTTGGCTCAATGAAATCTTCTCCCCCCTCGATGAGGAAAAGAATCTGTAGGTCGGGAAGAGCTGCCTGTAACCATTGCGCTACCGCGATGGCACGATTGATATGTCCCAGTCCGACATGGTTGATGGCGTGAAAAAGGACGCGTCGGGAGCGCGAAATATTGGACTGGTATGGCAGAAACCAGAAGCGGTTATTCATGGTTTACTGTATATCCTCCTTTTCTTCACTGCGTTTCTCGTAGTAGCAAGATGAATGAGCCGTTCTTGCCTTTGCTCTATTGTCGCCTGTCGGGAAGGTTTGTTGTTTGTATGGCTATACATCTTGCTGAGTTTGAGCTTCTGTTTCAATGTTCGTAAGACAAGGACATCTTCAGGACTAGCACCAAATAAGCGTAATATCCAGATATAGAGGGTAAGAAATACAGGTATCAGGATTATTTCTATTGAAATATGGATGTGACCAATGTACAGCGCCCATTTGGTGAGCGAGATGAGATATAGCATCTCACCCGTTACCAGTGAGCTGATGAGGCCTGCCCCCAGCGGTTTGAGGGTCTCTTTTCGATAGGGCTGGATATGTAACAGAAAGTGTACTTGAAGCAGACGCATAATGTTGACGGTGGCGGTTGCCAGCCCGGTACTGATCGCGGTTCCCATTGCGCCATAGCGTGGTGTGAGAAGAACGCCGAGGGTCAGGTTGATGACGACAGCGGCCAGAGAGTTGATAAAAGATAATTTCTGGTGTCCCGTCATCAGGAGCATAAAGCCAACAGAGCCTGTGGCAGCGTTTGCCATTCCGCCGAGGCCAAAGGCAATCAGCAGTGGCCAGGCGGCGATAAAATCTTTCCCGGACAGCATTTCAAGCAGGGCTGTCGAGAAGAGGGCAGAGATGCAGAAGAGAGGGAGGCTGAATGTGATGGCCCATTGCGTGACCACCTGAAACATCGCTGCTAGTTTTTGTTGTTCTTGCTGGCTATGCAACTCTGCAATGGTGGGGCTGAACATGGCATTGAGCGAGGTCAGAGGCATGGCAATAAATCCGCTAATCTTGATGGCCGCACTGTATTGCCCGATCCCAGCTTTAGAAATGCCAAAATATCCTAAGAGGAGCGTGTCGATGGCGTCGAGCGCGATATCGACAATATTGGTTAAAAAGTTGGGGGCAGAAAAACCAAGCCATTCACGCACATTATAATTGCTCTCTTCAACCTCCATCCGGGCCACCCGGCCAAAGAGGAAGTAGAAGCTAGAAAGTGTGCTGAGGAGCGTGCTGATGGCGGTAACGATGGTGACTGCGAGCAAACTTTTGGGGAAAAAGATACATGCCGCCAGCAGGAGCAAAAGGACGACAGCGGGAATAGCGATCCGCTGAGCTAGCACGCGTTTTTTGAAGTCTTTCAACCCTTGTAACCCGGCGATCCAGATCATTTGCATACAGGTGAGTGGAATAATAGGAGCCATCAGTTGTAATAATGGGGCCGTTTCCGCATGATGAGTCAGGTGTACTGCCAGCAATGGGGCGAAGTAGAGGAGGCCCAGCCCACCAAGTAATCCGGCGCAGCCTGCGAGGGCCGTGCAGAAGATGATCAGGTTACGAACAAGCCCTCCTTGTCGCTTGCTCCGATAGATAGCGGTATAACGCACCATTGCGTCATCCAGCCCAAAAGTGAAGAGCGAGGCTATAAATGATATCACTGAAAAACTGAGTGAATACAGCCCGAAGGAGGCAGCGCCTAACTCATGTTGCATTAGAAAGGTGCTACCAGTTTTGAGAATATAGCTTGCAATATTGCCGATGCCTGAAATGGTGGCATTGCCTGCGGCCCCGGAGATTTCTGATTGCATGGTTGGAGAGGGTTGCTTTTGTCGCCGCGAGATGCTGGTCAGAATCATCATTGGAATGGTTGCTTGCTGATAGAGAGGGTTTTCCTGCTCAATGTTTGCCGGATTACATGCCGGCTCCTTTATTGTTGGCGTCTCCTGTATCTCTCTTTCAGGTTGTAGCGAGACGAACGCGAGGCGGCGATAGCGCTTCGCTGGTTGATGAGGTGTTGGAGGAGTCTGCACCTTTACCCTCTCTCCCTTTCTACGCTTCCAGCAGCTTTTTCAATTTTCTCAATGCCACAGTATCATTTTCAGCCTGGGTCGAATCGCTTTTCTGATCGAGAAATAGTTCGTGTAACACTTGCCCGTCGCAAGGCGTAGGAAGCGGCAGGTCCATGCTTTGTAATATGGTAGGCACGAGGTCGTACACTTCGGCGGGAGCAGCCTGGAAACCCTGTTTAAATGCTCGTCCATAGGCGTAAAGCACCCCATCTTTCTGGTGAACACCGCTGTGTTTCTCTGGATCATGACTCATCGTGGCGTCGTCCCAGAAGCGTGGGTTGCCGAAGCCGCGCCGGAAGGTCATCCCCTCCTGGGGTAGCAAGAGGAGATGTGGTTCTCCAGGGGCGTAAGGGCCGGTGCCGAACACTTCTGTTGTGTAAGCGGCTTCAAGTAACGTTTTCCCTGTTGCCGGGTCGATCTCGTGTAAGAGTGCGGTGCGTAATGCCGCAATCTCTTCGACCGTCATGGCCGGACTGAGAAAGATATCGGCGTAACCGGAGCCGAAGCCAGAAGAAGAAGGTACGAAGGCGCGTGTTTTTTCCCAGGCAATATTGGATGTTTTCAAGGCATGTGGATCATGGGCTGCTGGATCATCGTGCTGTGCTGGTTCAAGAGCATTATGGATTTGCCAGGCTCGTTTAGCCAGATTCAATAGACCTGTCTGTTTCAAGGTATATTTGAGTGCGTTTTTACGACAGGCGCGTGCTCGCATCGCTTGAGAATGCTCAGTAAGCGTTACGAGACCTTTACTGTAGAGATATTCATTGATCTCGAAAGAGCGGTTTGCACCCTGGAAGCCATGATCGGAGACAACGAAAAGACTGTCATCCGGGCCGAGCCTATCCAGGATGTGACCGAGTTCATCATCCAGCATCTGGTAGTATTCGCAGGTTCTGGGGTCCAATGCGATGATTTCATCCCACAGGCGGTGCTGGATGCGATC
>JAICIM010000196.1 GCA_025928885.1 Ktedonobacteraceae bacterium
AGAGGTACACCCACTGCTTTTTGACTTTGATGGAGGTTTCATCGACCCGCCAAGAATCGTTTGTCGCCTGGAAATGGGGACGACAACGTCGTTCAAGCTCTGGAGCATAGTGCTGCACCCAGCGGTAAATCGTCGTATGATCGACGTGCAGACCACGCTCCAGCATCATTTCTTCGAGATCTCTATAGCTGAGCGCATAGCGCAGATACCAGCGAACACAGAGCAGAATAATGTCAGCCTGGAAATGGCGCCATTTGAACGGGTTCTGGTTGTGGCTGCTCATGAGGAGATCTCTTTCTCTCTTTTCTCCTCACTGTAGCAGATCAGCTTTGTCTTTGCAACACAGCCTTCCAAGAGCCAAGTCGCCCGTGCGCTCTCTGTGGGTCGTGCAACACTCTATTGGCCTTCCAAACAAGCAGTCAAGGATAAGCAGGTCGCCACAGCTATTGAGCATTGGCATGAACTGGATGACACGTTGGGGAATCGCAAACTAGCAGTGCTGCTAGGGATGGGCAAGCATCGGGTGCGGCGGGTGATGCACAAGTATGGCATTGCTGCGAGGCGCAAGCGCAAAAAGTACGTCTGTCTATCCAGGAAAGGTAGCACAGATCGCTCCCAACCTGGTGCGAGATCTTGCGCCGGAGAGTGAGGCGGAGATCATCTTCTCGGACATCTTTGAAGTCCAGCTCTCTGATCGAACGAAGGCGCATAGCTGTTTTGCCCGTCTTCAAGCGGACGCGACATGTGCTGGCATGAGCCTGTGATTATCATATGCGAGCCAGCTTAGTCACCACGGCGCTGGAGCTGTTGACCTTTACCGTACCTGATGCTATCTTTCACAGCGATCAAGGCAAGCAATTTGGAGCAGAAGTGACCCGCAACCTCCTCTTGGAAAAAGGCTTTCAGCTCTCGATGTCACGTGCGGGAACACCAACGGACAATGGCTATGCCGAGCGTTTTGTCGGACTTTTCAAGCTCGCTGTGGCTGAGCGACGTGCCTATGCCACCTTTGGGCAGTTTCTCCAAGCTGCTCAAGATTGGGTTCAGTTTTACAACGCCATCAGACCACATGAGAGTCTGTTGTATCGCTTGCCGGATCAGTTTGCACAGGAACAGGGCTTGCCTGTTGTTCCTCCGATTACCTTGTTTTAATGTCTAGGATTTTGGAGACTGGACATAGCCGTTTTCTCCTGCCTCCTCGATGCCTCGTTGTATACTAAGCTTGGCAAAAATACTCTGCTTTCACAGAGATGAGGAGAATGCTTTCATGAGCGTACACGATGGGGAAGAGTGGCCAATCATTGAGGATGGGAGTCAAGCAAAAAGTCTGTCTGCCTTTGCATCAGCAACAACGCTGTTGCAAGCCCTCGATGAGCGACGTATTTCAGCGATGGAGCTGTTAGAATTGTATTTACAGCGTATCAAGCGCTACAATCCGACACTGAACGCCGTCGTGGTTTTGAATGAGGAGGAAGCACGACAAAGCGCAGCACAAGCGGATAAGATGCGGGCGCATGGCGAGCGTCGAGCATTGCTGGGTTTGCCGCTGACGATTAAAGAGTCTCTCGATGTGGCAGGACTGCCTGGGACGATAGGGGTGCCGATGTTTGCTCAACGTCGTGCGGAGAAGGATGCACGCATCGTTGAGCGCGTGCGAGCTGCCGGAGCCGTCATTCTGGGGAAAACAAACGTTCCCCCTTACCTTGCAGATTGGCAGACGAATAACCCGATTTATGGGCGCACCAATAACCCCTGGCATCTTCGCTATACGTCAGGCGGAAGCACTGGCGGAGGAGCAGCAGCATTGGCGGCTGGTCTCACATCGCTGGAGTTCGGTAGCGACATTGCTGGCTCCATTCGCGTTCCGGCGGCTTTTTGCGGAGTCCTGGGACACAAGCCGAGCGAGACAGCTCTGCCACGGAGTGGAAATTTCCCAGGTTCGCCACTTCCCAATGCCGCAATGGTCATGGCCGTTGAAGGTCTGATGGCACGCGAGGCACGTGACTTGGAACTGGCCTTTGACGTGGTGGCTGGCCCTGATGTGGGTGAAGAGCGCGCGTGGCGTCTCCAGATTCCTGCGGCCAGGCATGAGCGCCTGGCCGATTTTCGGGTGGCCCTTTTGCCTCCGCTTCCCTGGTTGCCCGTCGATGCGGAGATTCTGGCTGCTCAGGAAGACCTGATGCAAGGGCTGCTTCGTTGTGGCGTTCAGGTGAGAGAGGCCCAACCGGAAGGCTTTGATGACCTGCGCGAGTACTACGGCCTGTACCTGAGATTCTTGTTTGTCATGAAAAGTACCAGAAGGTCCAACGAAGAGCGCTTCAAGGAAGCGGCACAATTTCGGAGACAAGCGCAAAGCGATCTGTTCATGCAGGCCAACGCCGAAGGATTGGAGGCCAGTGCTTCAGACTACCTGAACTGGCACACTCAGCGCGAAACCTACCGCGCAGCATGGCGAGCTTTCTTCTGTGAATGGGATGTGTTGCTTGCACCGGTGAATATTACTCCCCCTTTCCCGCATACCGATGCACCCTGGCCGCAACGCCCCCTAGAGATCAATGGGCAACAGGTCTTCTATGGCCGACAAAATGTTTACCCCGCCATTGCCACGCTCTGCGGTCAGCCTGCCACCGCCTTTCCTGTCGGTTTTACGCGTGCGGGCTTACCCATTGGACTGCAAGCCATTGGTCCCTATCTTGAGGACCGCACGCCCATGCGTTTTGCTGAGTTGATTGCACAGGAGTTTGGGGGCTATCAACGGCCACCAGGATATGATGACAATTAGGAGAGCCATTCCTCTACGAACTCAGGAGGAGGTAATGTCTCTCTGTTGACTGAAGCGTAAATATTCGTTTTTCAGAACCATATCTTTTCGTCGAGTTGAAGTAAATGAGCCAGGGAAGCCAGAAGAGAGGTCACAAAGAAGAAGAGACCTGCACCATAAATTTACCAGTCTTTGAAAAGGAAGAGGTGCTCTTCTGCTTCGCTGCGCCTGAAGAAAACGCGCAGCATAACTTTTCGAGGCGTTCTCATGATGCGATGCTCTTGTCCTGGTTATCTCATCTTGACCAAGAAATTTCCCTCTGCATCAAGGAGCACATCATACTGGATATCTTGTGAACGCCCTTCCACGTTGGAACATCACGCCCCAGGCCCAAGGGACAACATCATATTGCCATCCCACGATCTTGACGATCTCCGCGGAAGGCAAGAGCCTGGAATCGGAAGCGAACTCTTAGGGAAACTTCCAGGGGACTGAAAAGTTCCCCTAAGAGTTCCTGCAAGCAGAACGATTAGTGCATATCCTCTCCACCAGTTGCGAGATCACCAGTCCAGAGTTGCTGCATTTCAGCGCAGGTCGCCAGCAAGAAATCAAGCGTGCCCTCGGCCTCGACGCGTCCATCTTTGAGGACGAGGATGTGGTCAGCGCGCCGCAATGCTGTCTCTCGGTGGGAGACGACCAGACAGGTGCGCTGCTCTTCCGCAAAGATGCGCTGCCAGAGCAGGCGCTCGGTCTCGATATCCAGGGCACTGGAGAGGTCGTCGAAGATGAGCAGTTCGGGCATACGCACAAACATACGCGCGGCGGCCGTGCGCTGCACCTGACCGCCGGAGAGCTTGACCCCTTTGGGACCAATCACCGTCTCCAGTCCATCCACGAAGGTTGCCACGTCGCGCTCCAGCACCGCCGTCTGAAGCGCGGCCTGTACGTGTGCCTCGTCAATGGGCAGACCAAGGACAATGTTCTCACGCAACGTGACGCTGAATAGGTTCGGCGTCTGCGGCGTATACGCACTGCGCGGTGGCACGAAGAAACTGGTACGGTCTCTCACCAGCTCATCATTCCAGAAAACCTCGCCTCCCCCCGCTGGCAAGAGACCAAGCAGCGTGCGCAGGAGCGTCGTCTTTCCGGAGCCGATGCGCCCGGTGATCACCACGAACTGAGCGCGTTGTATCCGCAGATTGACGCTGGCTATCCCGCGCGCTGTCCCTGGATACTGATAGCTGAGGTTGCGCACTTCCAAAACGTTGAAGCGATCTCGCTCCGTTTTCACCAGAGGCGGCACCTCCGGGAGTGGTCCACGCCGATAGATCGGCCCATATTCGACCAGTGCTCGTGGATCACGATTGGGCAGAAGTGCTTGCAACCGCTCGTAAGAGACCTTCGCCTGTCGAAAGTCGGCAAGACGTGCGATGATCTCACTGCTGAGACGTGCGATATTGAGTGACATATAGCTGACGAACAGAGTGAAATCACCAATCGTGAAATTGCCCATACGCAGAGCATTGCCAGCCAGCAAGAGTATCAAGCCAACACCGAGCGCCGAGATCCCGCTATCAAAGATGCCCAGAAACGCGTTGCGAAAGAGATTCTCACGCAGCGAAGCCCGCCTACGGCGCTCATTCAGCACAGCAAAGCGCCTGACCGTGCTCGCGATGGCTCCCGCCACCTGAATGGCCTGCACCGCTCCGAACATCTCCACCAGATAACTGCTTACTGCACCAGCAGCCTCGCGACTCCCCTTGCGGTAGCGTTCGATGCGCTGGCCAAATGTGTTCACGACCAGCGTGCCGATCAGCAGAGGCAGCACCGCCACCATCGTCAACACTGGATTGATATGGATCATGATCGACAGCGCCACCATCGTCTCTACACCGATGCCTGTGGTGAAGGCCGTCATGATCAGAATGTGGGCCAGCGCGCCTGGATCACCCTCGATACGATTCAGCATATCTCCAGTCGCAAACGGCAAATCGGCAGCGCCCGGCTGACGCAGCAAGTGAGCGAGCACGTTTTTGCGTAAAAGGAGCTGGGTGTGAAACATGGGGAAACGCTCGCTGGTCATGACGGTCATGCCCACCGTCATACGGGCTAGCATCAGTCCCAGCAACAACGCGACCAACCCCCAGAACGGGTTGCCCAGCCGCATCCCATGCGTCAGACCATCGATGATCTGCTGCACGATCAGCGCCGGTAAAAGAGCGAGCAGACGGCGCGGTAATTGCAGGAACAGCACCCAGCCATAGAGGCCGGGCGAGAAGCGGATGATACGCCATAAAAAGTGCCATGTCTTCATGCGAGGAGTTCCTCCGGGTGTGTCATGTGGAGCAGCGGGCATAATGTGAGGTGGGATCATGGGCCAACTCTGTACGCAGCCCATCCTCCACTAAGCGTCCAGCTTCCAGCACCAGAATGCGGTCCACGTGCTCGACCGTGCTCAGGCGGTGGGCAATGATGATGGCCGTGCGACCCGCCAGTAATTGCTCAGTGGCACGCGTCATCAGCTTCTCGGTGGCCGGGTCCAGCCGCGAGGTGGCTTCATCCAACAGGATCAGTTGGGGGTCTTTGAGGAAGACACGAATGCAGGCTACCAGTTGTGCCTCGCCTGCGGAGAGGGCAGCGTTACCCATCAGTTCAGTGTCCAATCCCGCTGGCAAGCGTGCGTACCAGTCAGCGATCCCCAGTTGTTCGATCGCCTTGAGGATGCGTTGATCGTCCATGTGCTCGTCGAAGAACGTCACATTGTCGCGCAACGTCGCCTGGAAAAGCTGCACTTCCTGGGTCACGAGTCCCACTCGACTGCGCAGATCGTCCAGTCGGGCTTGCCGCAGATCCTGTTCGCCCAAACGAATCACGCCATCAACAGGATCAGAGAAACGCGTCAGCAACCGAGTCAGCGTCGTCTTGCCGCTGCCACTGCGCCCAATCAAACCAACCACTTCGCCGGGAGCTACCTGAAATGAGAGGGCTTGCAAGACAGGTTGCGAGGGTTCATAGTGAAAGGAAACCTTCTCACACGCAATCGCCAGCGCTCCCGCCGGGAACTGGACGCCTGGGCCATCCTGGACTCGGCTCGTTGTCTGGGAGATCTCATTGATCCGTTCAATGCTCGCTGTGGCCTCCTGCAACGATCCGAACTGTTCAGTAATCTCAAAGGTATGATCGAGCAACTGCGATGTATACGCCAGCAGAAGCACAACCGTTGCAATCGTCATCGTGCCATTGACGAAGAAAAGCGCGCTCATGACCAACACGATTACCAGGCTAAGCACATCAATAAACGTCCCCAGGGCTTCCAGTGCGTTCCATAGAACGTTGCCTGCCAGGTGCGTCCTTTGCTCATCACGCTGGAGACTGAAGTAGCGGCGACGAATAGAGGATGCTGCCCCACTGGCGGCGATATCCTCCAGACCGCCCAGCACTTCGCCCCAGAAACCGGTGAGCACTGCCTGGCTCTGCCTGTTTCTTTTGTAGAAGGGAGTAGCCACTTGCTGGGCACGCACAAAGACAATCATGCTGGCTGTCATATAGATACTGAGCACAACACCGAACCAGATGTTCTCGCGGGCCATCAGCACGAGCGCCCCGACCAGGAAGATACCATTGCCCACGAGACGAATCACAAACTGTGAGAAGAAGTTCGCCAGTGTATTGACGTTGCCATCGACGCGTTCGAGCAGTTCGCCCGGTGTATGTTCACTGTGGAACGTACGATCCAGGTTCAGACAGCGCTGCGTCAGATCGGCACGCAGGCGATTGGTCGCGTTCCAGCCCACATCTTCGCTGACGTAGGCGGCGAGTGCTGAGACCAGTTGGCTTCCCAACACAACGCCCAGATAGAACAGAGCCGTGATGGTGAGCGCCTGCTGATCCCCAGTGCGCTGGAAGGTGTCGATAAAGACACGGATGATCTGTGGTCCCAGCAATTGTAATGCGATACTGGCGAAGAGCAGGGTAGCCATGCAGGCAACCCTCAAGCGCTGTGGACCCAGATACGTCTTCATGAGCCGTGCATACTGCCGAAACGTCACACGCGTCGGCGAGTTGCGAGCTCTGATTGAGCGAAATGGGGCAGAACGTTTCATCAGTGCCATCTCCTTTCGGTATGCCAGAGAGGGCGCAGCAGGCGAGGGCAACCAACGAAATGGAGCAGCAGAAAACGCGCTTCATCCAGGATGGTGAACGTGAGAGAGGGTCAAACAGGTACTCATCGTCACCGGTCGCACTCGCTGCGTGCGCCGATGAGAGTCGCGGTCAGAGGAAAATCAAAAGCGAGGGCAGACCGCGTGTGATGCGAATTGGCGCGCGCATGGCAAAAAGGGCGCAATAATCCCCTGGGCCAATGCTACGCGGCTGCAAAAGTGGTGCGAGCCGTTCCATAGCAACATGCGTATGCGACCGTTCAACATCAATGTAACTCCAGTAGGAAGAAACTTTACAGCAAAAACTGTACAAGATAAGTGTACGCAACGCTCTGCCCGCTGTCAATAGTCATGCAAGTCTCGGCTAGATATCATAAAGGAGTTCACTATCCAGTACGTATCCCAAGTTGTGATCAAGTATGCACTTTCGCGCATCAATTCTTCGTACATCAGTCACTTTTTGGTTTGGTGCCTGAAATGATTTCCCATCTGGTTTCACCTTGCGCCCACCGCCGCTCTGTCTGAAGCGTGTACGTTTTGCGCCTCTCATGAGATGGATAACGGAGTATCCCATTGCGCAGTTGGAGCTGACGCAACGCCGCGCATTCAGGGCACTCTCCACGCACAACCCCGCTCTCCTGAAAGCGCCCTGGCTCGATATCCAGTATGTCAGAAAAGGAGCATCTCAGCGTGTTTGCCGTTGGGACCTGATTACCCACTGGATCGCGTACTGCCGCTCGTTCGACCCGGTTTCCCTTGCGTTCCCGCCCTCCTGCATTTGAGGTGGGATCGACTGTTTGAGTTGACTTCCTTTCGTTGGCATGGGTATCCAGTAATTGCTGGAGTTCTTGTTCACTTTGCATTTTGGTTCGTGCGACTCGATGTTCTCCCGTTCGAGCTTCCATCTCTAAGCGAGCCCGCTGGTCGGGCTGTAAAGCATAGCTGGTGAGCGCATCCACGGTCAGAACTGTCTTGTTCTCGCTCCAAAGCGCATCCACGGTTTCGACGATCCAATCGCCCAACACTCCCACACATCCCGTACTCCATTCCCCAAACCAACGCCAGTGAGAAAGCAGGGCAGGTACATCGACCGTCAGAGGTACGTTTTCGAGCAAACTTTGAAGAGCACCAACAAATTCTTCACACTCTTTCTGATTATCCAGATGATAGCGAGGAAAATGATGATCGCGCATTCTCCGTGTTGTTTGGCCGTTGAGATGGCAGTACTCGTACAAATCAAAGTTGCCCACCAGGACATGCAGCACATTGGTACGATTGGCGAGCGCCTTGAGCCAATCTAACTGCGCCGTCGGCTTGCGCAGAGGATCTGGGGCCAGCAAGTGCTGACCTTCATCCACAAAGACCACTTTTACCTGAAACAACCTCAGAGCATATTCGACCACGTTGCGGACCTCCAGCCATTCAGCAGGATCATTGCTCTTTTTTCCTCGATTGATATAGAGCGGCAGATTTTTTGTCCGATCTCGGATGGCCGGATGGTGCTGAAACTGATCAAGCACTTGCTGGTAATAATCCAGGCGTGCCGCCGATCCCACATCTTCCGGTGATGCCTGCACGATCACCGCCGGGACCCGTGCCGGATCTGTTTCCGCATCGCGTAACTGACGCACGATCTGCTCCACAACGGTCGATTTGCCCACTCCCCCTGCTCCGTAGAGATCCAGCAGGGTGTAGCTTCGGTGTCCAGAAATGGCTCGGAGCAAGAACCGCTCCACTTCTTCGAGACGTGGGTGTTTCACCTTCAAGGTTCTAAAGCTCTCAAGGCGGCTTGTTGGAAGCATATCTGGTGTGGGCATCAGTGGTACACCTCATAACGTGGTAGGTTCGACAAATCTACTTCGATCGGGGCATCATTCCTGGTTTGATCTTCCTGTACAGGACGAGGCCCCGCGAGCAAAAGCGCCTCACGCAGTGGTTGCTCTTCCAGATCATGCTGACGTTGGAGTAACCACACCTCATCCTTTTCCAGTTTCAGTAAAAACTCTGCCAGGCGGGGACCATCCAGTGTCACGCGTTTCATCTGGTGCTGTCGCTGGTGTTCACGCCACTCGTCGAGAATCACACTCCATTCGCGTTCTGAGCGTCCATGCACCTGAAGAAAAGCATCGGCAACACATTCAACCCATTGATCATCAATGTAGGCATAGGAGAAGCCCATATCGTAGGGCTCATACCGAACGGGAACAGTCTGACCTGCGAGACGTGGCGAGCGCATGCATTCATGCCAGTACTGAAGTCCATTGACCGTAATCCCACGCGCTGGATGAATCTTCACGACCCCGGTGCGCGTTGATGGCCTGGTTTTGATCAAAAAGGCTTCTGAGTAAGGAATGAAGAGGTGCGCACGGCTGCCAGCTCGCAGCATACCTTGCTCGAATGTTTCGCGGGGACTCATGCCAAGAGCCGGGTGATCCATTTGATCATAGACTTCCGTGACATACTCCGTCAGACGGAGAGTAAAGCGATCCAGCGTCCAGACCGCCAGACGCTTGGGATCAACCTCCTGTGTCATCAGGCGAGGGATCTTGGTCGCCTGGGTGTTTCCGCGTAACTGATTGAGGAGTTCAGTCGTCGTCGTCCCAAAAAGCCGTTCGAGCACCGAGCCGAAGTGCGGTTGGTTCGGCGGACGTTCTAATTTGGTCACAAAACACTGCGATAATAACGCTTCAAAGTAGACGCTCTGGAACTCGGAGCCGCGATCGACCACCAGTTCCTGTGGAAGTCGCCCATAGCGCTGAACACACAAACGAAATGCCATCATAGCGGAACGATATGACGGCGGGTCATAGGTCACATAGCAGGCGAGCACTCGACGACTGTAGGCATCCATGAGAAAGGTCGCCCAGGGCTTGCTCGTCGGCTGGCCTGTCACACTGGAGACCAGCAGGATATCCAGTTGGGTGTGATCCAGATGAGCGCGTGCAAAAGGCCGTTCCCCGTGGCGCGGCGTGGTCTGATCAAGATAGCCAAGAAAAGGCTGGAGGGGATAGGCAGCGCGTTTGCCTCGGCGGGCAGTTGTGACCTCCTGATCGGTAAAACGTGCGCGCTCGTAGTAAAAGGTACGCTCTCCAATCAGAGGAATGCCTTGCCGGATCGCCTCTTCCCGGTAGAGCCGATAGACGGCTGCGGCTCGCTTCGCCTGCGGAGCAGCATAGTGGGTAGAGAGATATTCCTGTAACAATGCACGGGATGCATCTGGGACACGGCTCGTTCGGTTGCCCCGATGTGCCACCTGATCGAGAAGCCCGATGTACCCACATCCCGTATTCGCCTCAGCCTGGCGATAGGCTGCCATCCAATTTTGGATAGAGCGCTGCGTGACAGTAATAGCATCGCCGCGTAGGTAGGCCAAGATCTCTCGCCAGCGTCGATTGGCTGCCTCCAGGGCTTTTGGTCCTGCCTGGACTAAACGCTGTCGAGCTGCATCCTGGAGAGGTGAGGGAGTCGCTTGCTCCCCTTGTTTGATCTGCCCCATCTCAACCAGGCGTTGAAACTGGTCGGTGGTGAGCGTTAACGCAGCTCCCACCTCCGGTCGAAGGACCACCGTTGGTATTGTCAACTTGTTTCAAGGAATAGAGCATATTGCTGAGCTATAAAGAGGAAAGATGTTGAAGGGCAGTAAGATCCTGGGAAGGATTGGCCATTATGCGACCGAATTCCCAG
>JAICIM010000054.1 GCA_025928885.1 Ktedonobacteraceae bacterium
CGGGCGATCTGATCCGATAAACGCATCATTTGCGCTCTCTGCACGCCTCTCCTCCTTCCTTTCAGTCAGTCAGCAGTCGTCCCTATCGGGATAGGGACGACCAGGAGACGGATTACTTGTTATGGGTGGCGCGGATATCTTCGGGAACATTGGGGACACGTACGAATTGGAGACCATCACCAATTGTGAATGCATCTTCCGTAAGCATGTAATCAAGGAATGCTTTCGTCAGGCCGTCAGCTTGACCCTTTGTATACATGTGTTCAATATTCCAGAATTTGTAGTCGTTGGTCTTCACATTGTCGGCACTCGGCTCTTTGCCATCGATCGTGGTGGTGACCACTTTGGAACCGGCCTCTTTCGCGCCACCAAGCGTCACGTAACCAATAGCGCCGCTGGTCTGCTCCACTGTCTGCACAACGGCACCAGTGCTATCGGAGGTAAGATTGTTAGCCTGAGCGGGCGACTCGTTTTTGTTGTCGAGCATGAACTTCTTAAAGGTCGCGCGGGTACCGGAAGTGGCGGGACGGCTCACGACGGTGATGGGCTTGTCAGCGCCGCCAATCTGTTTCCAGTTGGTAACTTTCCCTTCGTAGATACCCTGGATATCGGCGGTCTTCAGATCTTTCACCCCGGCATCAGGATTTGCGATCATCACGAAGATGACAATAGCGACCTGATGATCGACCAGATCGGCCTGATTGGTGGCGGAGGGAACATCGGAGTTGCCGATCTGGGAGGCGCCAGCCTCGGCGTCGGCGAGACCCTTTTTGCTACCGCCGGGCAGGACGGTGATTTTCGCGCCCGAGCATTTGCTCTGATACTGCTTGGCAACCTGATCGACATAGGGCTGGAGGGCGGTTGAGCCGCTGGCCGTGATCGTGCCAGAGACGCAATTGAAGCCACCAGACGACGCCGCGCTGCCGGTCGTGGCGGTAGTGCCAGCCGCAGTGGTGGGGGTAGTAGTGGCAGCTGAGCCGGAATCGCTACCGCAGGCGGAAATAATCATACTGAGTGCAGCAATGGCCACCAGAATAAAGGCGACGCGCCATTGTTTCAACATAGGTTCTCCTTCTCACAAGGCGAAATTCACGGATAGAACAGATAGAAAAAGCATTGGCTCAGTGGAGCGCATATTTCTCACCTGGCGCACCACTATTATCATTGCACTCATACGGTATCATTGCGAAATTAACTATGCTTTATAGATACGTTAAGGCATGGTTAAACTTTCCTTTTGGATAGGTGAACAAGATTTAACACAAGAGCAACAGAGCGACTTAAGATAGCTCAGGAGGCTAAACTACCCCCCACAGACACAAAATAAGCTCTACCATCTTGAAATAGGCTGGTAGAACTTATTTTGTGTCTGTGGGGGTTTCGTATGCTTTAATCTCCGCAACCCTACAAGTCTATAAGCACGGTTTAGCATGCTTTAACTTTCAACACCCTATCAGTTTCTAGAAACTACTCTTGCGGTTGCTTCCAGTCCTCATAGTCTTGAAACAGGCCGTTTTCGATAATGTAAATGCCCGGTAAAGTAACGGTGGGGAGGCCATGACCGGGCCGGATTTTGAGCCGATAAAGCGCAAGATCATTGTCGCATTTTCCCGCATAACCGATGCGCCGTGCCTCGCCACAAACACGCTCAGGAGCCGTCGTCGTGGCAACAGGTATCTTATTCCATGAATGCTTGAACGTCGCCCGCGTAATTGCAATTACCGGTATATAAATATGCGGACGTTCCAACAAAACGTGCTCTTTCATCAAAACAACTCCCGATAATCATGGTGGAGTTTAAGGATCAGTGGTGATAGACATCTCTAATATAAAGTATACGTACAGTTGAGAAAAAAGAGAGACAGAAGTACGCTTACTGCCTCATCCGTTCTCGCAGCCCCTTTTATTTGCCGGGCAACCCCATCTTCAATAAAAAACGGAACGAGCGGCAAGTCGCTTGCCATTCGTTCCGTTCTGCGAATACACACTGTCGTGTCTTTATGACTGATCGTTTGCACGATAATCCTGCTGACCATAATTTTCGGCAGAGGGTTCGTTGCCGGGCTGCTGTTGATAGCTCTGGCTCTGCTGAACGTTTTGGGCCGGTGAGGAGGTATTTTCCCCGTAATCATACCCTCCATTGTCGTGAAGAATACTCTTTGCCTCATGCTCGCGCTGATCAGGCCGCACCGACACCACGATATGTCCGGCGTTAAATTCGCGTTCGTAATAGAGCGCACGATCCTGGGAAACGCCAAGCTTCTTAAACTCTTCGGCCAAACCATCCTTCACGTTACTCGATCCCGGCAGCGCAACTCCCACCTGATCTTCGTTGAAGCCTGCATTGCGCAGCATATCAAAGGCGTTCTTTGCCTGCTCTGGATTTTGAAAAACTCCTGCGACAATAGGAGTCTGATATGTCGTCACAATCTCCCTCCTTCTATAAATCCTGACATAGTTACTCTTTCGATTACTTTTTTGGTACGCATCGGCTCAAAGAAAAGTGACAGTCACCCTGATTGTCAGAAAACTGTCAGCAATTGACATAGCCCAATTGGTACAATGTAAATACTATATTCAGCAGCGAAGGAGAAAAGAGAGTATGCCGACCGTCTGGTTTATCAGACATGGGGAGAGCGAAGCGAATGCAGGGCTACCAACTACCAGTCCTGCCAGCGTGAAACTGACAACAAGAGGATATAAGCAAGCAGAATATATTGCAGGTGCATTTACCACCGCACCAGATATTATCGTTACCTCTCCATATATACGTACCAAAGAGACGGCGCTGCCGACGCGAGAACGTTTCCCGACCAGCAAATACGAGGAGTGGCCGGTTCAAGAATTTACCTATCTCTCCCCATCTCAATATAAAGGCACAACCATCGAAGAGCGTCGTCCCCTGGCTTATGCCTACTGGCAACGCCTGAACCCATTGCACATCGATGGAGAGGGGGCCGAGTCGTTCTTATCGTTTATCCAGCGCATACAACAATTACTTACACATATCGAAACATATAAAGATGAGTTTATTGCGGTATTTAGCCATGAACAGTTTATTCGTGCTGTTTTATGGGTTGCTGTACGCAGAGTAGCACGAGGCCACCCTCTGGATATGACAAATGGGATAAGCGCTGAAGAAATGCTGCAATTTCATCAATTTCTTAAAGCCTTTTCAATGCCCAATGGATCAATCGTTCAATTTCACTGGAATAGAGGAGAAATGCTGCGGCCCGGCAAAATTATTACCGATCATCTGCCTGAATGGAAGGAAAAAAAGCCCGGCGTCACCGCATGGCATCAGAGCATCGTGACGGCGCTGCTCCCTCTCAAAACAGGCATTAGTATTTGACCAGCAGCGCCAGAGATGCCGTAAAGCTATGCAAGAAGGAGCGCTTGCCAACCGGGCCGATTTCACCGTTACAAAACAGGCCAGCAAGCGGCAATGATCCAAATGCCTGAGCTACTGCTCCTGCATCATGATCGGGAACCCCAAACATATCTTCGCCACGCCCATTGCAGGTACAAAGGATACCGGCCACCAGTTGTTGCTGGCCGCGATTTGCAAGGGCGCTGGCCTGTGCCAGTCGCTCTTGCAAATCGCGATCCGCAGTGACGGCATCGCGGATCTGAAACTGAATAGTCTGCCCAATGCGAGGGAACGCACCAATCGCCAGAGCACCACTCTGGCGATCCACGCCGATGAGCTGACGAATGAGAAAGCTACCGCGCTCAAAATGATCGAGGTATTCGTCAGCTGCCAACCCAACAAACAGATTGTTTTGCGCACGACGCCGCAGTTCAGAAGGCAACTGTTTGAAGGTCTCAATCAACAGCTCGTAGGCGGGACGATTAGAGATAGTGGCAATCATGCTGTTGTTCTGCACGTGGGTAATCGTCCAGGGTTCACCTATCGGCTCGCAGCCCTGCGACACGAGGGGAAGCAGCGTGTAAGGACCACCAATCGCCAGACCAACGCCACCTTCTTCAAATACCTCATCGTTGTAAAAAACGTAGGTACGCTGCTCCTCCATATCGTTAGAGGCCAATCCACCCAGTATGGGCAGACCAGCATAGGCCAGAGACAGCGTATTCACCAGCGCTTCACAGTCGATATGAAAAGGATCGGCAAAGATAAGCCAGGCGTTCACATCATCTACCAGGAGATCAAGAGCCGCACGCCACTGTTGAGGAGTTTTGTAGCGCCGCACCATCTCTTCGCTAAAGCGCACAGGACGCAGCGTTGCACCGGGAAGCGAGAGCGTCATCAGCGAGATGGCCGGGGCCAGATCCAGCTCGGTCCCGATGCCAATGACGCCTTCCCCTGAGCAGCCGAGCAGTATAGGTGCTCTGGTAGCGCGTTGGACCATGCGCAGCATCGCGGGATAATGCTCGGCGTATTCGCCGCTGGCAAAAAGCAGGGCCACATCGACAGACGTTCCCTGTACCTCTGCCAGCACCTTTTCAACCGCCACATCCCACTGTTCATCGGCCACAATCGCGCTTCTAGCAATTGGTTTCGCATCTTCCATCATCGTGCAAAACTCCGCAAATATTGTTCTTTTAACAAGCAATACTATTGTACAACCAAAAGCGGATGGCCGTTATATCTCACCCTCTTCATCCTAAAAAATCGCCCGCTATTTGTGTACTTGTCTCTTCCATTTGCGGGCCGCCCTCGATCCAGATGATCCGCGTCTCGCGCCGGAACCAGGTCAGTTGGCGACGCGTGAAATCGTGAATGGCGTATTTCAGGCGCTGCACCATCTCTTCCTCGCTGGCGAACTCGCCCCGGAGCCAGCGGCTGATGTAGCGATATTCCAGGCCAAAGGCGTCCAGCCGCTCATGTGTGATCCCGCGTGCCAGCAGATCGCGTACCTCCTGCACCATACCCTGGCTCATCCGTTCATCGACCCGTGCATCGATACGCTGATATAGTACCGGGCGCGGCCACTGCACGCCGAGCAGCAGACTGTGATAGAGCGGCTGTGCCTTGCCACGCAGTTCGGAGAAAGGCTTGCCAGTGATGAGACAAACCTCTAATGCGCGGATCACGCGGCGCGGGTTGTGACGATCAATCGTGGCCGCGCTCTGTGGATCGAGTTGCTCAAGCTGCTGCAACAGGTCTGAAAGCGGCTGAGTCTCCAGGCGTGCGCGTAGATCCGGCTGCGGTGGAACGCCGGGTATCGCGAGGTTATCGACGACGGCCTGAATGTAGTGGGGCGAGCCGCCAACCAGCAGCGGCACATGTCCGCGCCCAACAATGGTTGTAATGGCGGCAATGGCATCCTGCTGAAACTGCGCAACGGTATAGATATCCTGTGGCTCGACGATATCCAGCAGGTGATGCGGTATCAGCGCCTGCTCATCGGCAGTTACCTTTGCGGTGCCAATGTCGAGGCCACAATAGACTTGACGAGAATCAGCCGAGACAATCTCTCCCCCAAATTGCTGGGCCAGCGCGATACCGAGCGCACTCTTGCCCGAGGCAGTCGAGCCGAGTACCACAATAAGTTTCGGACGATATTCCTCCACAACCAGCCTTCTTCTATGAGTACTGTATCTTCATCAGGTAGTCTACACGCATAACGAGGGCGATTGCAACCCCGGCTCCAATGACGATGCTGAAGGGCGTAAAGCAGCCCAGAGCCACGCTGGTTGTCAGCATAAAGCCAAAGATGCCCCCAACGACGGCAGCAATCGCCACAACCATCCAGCGCATATGGGCAAGCAGCCAGCTTGTCCCAAAAACGATGTACTCGCTGATGTAGGAATACGCGCCGACGGTGGCCCCCAACGCGGCAATCGCCAGCATCACCACCAGCTCCACCTGGGCGTAATTCGCGTGAGCCGTAAGCTGCCAGATGAACTGGACCAGCGAGAGCACGCCCAGCGAACTGAGCATCCCGGTACAGGCATGATTGATCTTATCGCGAAAACCCCAGGAGCCGTCGCGATTGACGAGCAGTGCTCCAAATGTTGTAGCAGGCACCAGCAGCACAAGGACGACGATAAACCAGGGACTCGGCGTAAGCAACGAGGTCTTCCCCAGAGGTGGCAAAGCGTTGAGCAAAGTATAGCAGAGGGTCCCAACCATCATCGCAGCGGCAAAGGCCAGCACATGCTGTATCCACAACTGCTTCTGGCTGGAGATCTGGATCGGGTTCCAGCCACCGACCGTATCGCTAGAACGGCCATATTTTTCTTCATATTTCTTCGCCCGTCTGCTAATGGAACTAGCCCGATTGTGGCGAATCAAAACCTGGGATTGTCCATCTGATGAAACGGTGGCAACCTTGTCCAGAACAAGCTCGTCACCTTCATCATACTCCTCGTATTCCTCTTCGTCCAGATCGGCTCCGATCGTCTTGCCGCCTCTGGGCCGCCAACCATTTTGCGCAGGATAGTTCTGTACATCCACTTCCACCGCCACAACCTGTTCCTTCGCCCCCTCGTTCTCGGGCGCAATCAGAATACTACCTGAATAATGGGTGGCAGCGGATAAAGAGGTGCTATTGATGCGCACATTGATATCGGTCGTCACGCTATCGAACTGGAGCTGGTCGATTAAAATCCACGGCTCGGTTGTATGGATTGTACCTTTGACACGCCGCCCATGAGAGCCGGCGATGGTCATGATCAAGGGACCAGTGACACCATGATAGACCTCGCCAAATTGCAACACGGGCGGGTCTATCAGTAGCGAGACGGCGGCAACCTTATGCGTTGTTGTCTTCACTGGCTGCACACGACCGCCGCGTGAGGTTCCGGTAGAGGTGGCCTGAGTCTTCGGGTGACGCAGATAGGCATTTTTGCCGAGAATAGCCTGCAAGAAGCGCTCGACCGCATGCATCGGCTCGTCCGACATTGTGCGGATATAGCGAGCGGTGCGGGCAAGCTCCGTTTCGCCAATCTCATACAGCCAGGACTCGATTTCGCCGTTCGCAATATAATCGGAAGCCTCATCGGGATAGCGTGCGCACAGGGCCGCCAGCTCTTCGGGGGTGGTTGCCACGTCGCCATTATCGAAGGAGAAGGTACCGGGACCAAGTAGAGCACGCCGAAACTCGGCGACGTTATCGTAGCGGTCATCGGCCTCCAGCGCCGCCGCCTTCTCCAGCGCTCGGGCGACGGCGAGCGAGATGCGTGGATTGTCGGTGCGGACATCTTTCAGGCCAAAGCCCGTTTCTGGCAACCTATCGGTAAGCAACTGGTACAGCGTCATCGCCAGCGAATAAATGTCCGAACGCTCATCGGTCTGAGCGCTGCCATACTGTTCGGGCGGCGCAAAACCGGGAGTGCCGAGCAACTGGGTATCGACCGAGCCGGTGGGACGAAAAAGCCGGGCAATGCCAAAATCAATCAGCTTTACCTGCCCGTCGCGGGTAAGCATGGCGTTGCCCGGCTTCATATCGCGAAAGATAACGGGCGGGTTTTGACTGTGGAGATATTCCAGCACGTCACACAATTGACGCGCCCAACCAAGCACACGCCTTTCAGAGAAGGGACCATGATTTTGCTCCAACAAATCTTCCAGCGTGCGCCCATCTATAAATTCCATCACCAGGAAGTGACGTTGATTTTCTGAAAAGAACCCATAAAAGGTGGGGAGATTAGGATGATTCAGCCCCCAGAGAATTTTTGCCTCATCCTTAAAATTCTGGATAGCCTGCGCCTGCTCCTCTGGGGGAACCATTGAAAGGCTCATTTCCTTAATGGCACAAAGAACATGGCGTTTTAAATCCTTCGCCTGGTAAACCGCGCCCATACCACCCCTGCCAATAGTGCGCAGGATCAGATAACGTTTATGATGAAGCAAGGTACGGCGCTCCAGGTGTCCAGTTTGCGTATTCTGGCCGCTATGCTGACTAATGGCGAACCCCCATATTTACTCAACTGCTGTATAGGATAAGATATGCGCCTCTCAGTATAGCATACCCCTGTGGGACATACTACCTATTAAAAACGTAACATACTCTTCAGAATCACATGACATGGTACAATGGTAAAACTATTTATTTGAAATATCTCTCCTGGTGTCAACACACCAGGTTCTATCCTACAGACAGCAACAATCATTGGTCAATGGTTTGGCAACATTGGGTAGTATAACTAATATGACGTATGAGATTGCTTGATTACTAAATATAGTACGTACTCTTTTCTGGTTCCCTCCATCTGACAGCATTTTTGAGTACGTATTTGGTAAATGAAGAGTATAATCGCCGCTAGTCCGTCGTTGGAAGGCAGGTTATTTGTTATGATAATACAATCGGTTCAACGCAAACCAGCACGTTCGCACGTGGCCCTTTTGCTCAGCACGCTGCTCATTTTGCTAAGCGGTGGAGCGACTCTGGCCTGGCAGATTGCGCAAGGGGAGAACAGCCGGGCGGACGGCGGCAGCATCGTCGGGCCGCCAACGCTGCCAGCAGAAACAGTCGATAAAATCTTTGCCAGCGTTGGTAGCCCGATGGCGGGAACGGGAAAAGCCGTGGAGCAGGCGGCGCGAGCGGCCAATATCGACGATGCCTTTGCCCTGGCCGTGTGGTGGGTGGAGACGAGCGACGGGCAGGCGGGAGTGGGCTTGAATAACCGCAATCCCGGCGCGGTCCAGGGAACCAACGGCTATATTTTCTATCCCTCTTATGCCGCCGCTACGACCGATTGGTTTACAGTGCTGCGCAACCGCTATATCAGTCGTGGCCTGACCTCCGTTTATACCATCTGCTATCCCTACGTGGGAACGAGCAGCTCATTGGAGTGGGCGGGTAAAGTTGTCAGCTACATGGTACGCTATCGTAATGAGGCACCTGCGCCCACCCCGATACCCACGTTGGATCATGCGCCAATCGCGCTCCAATTCGAGAATGCCCACAATCCAGAGACCGACACCCTCAGCCAGGCCAGAACGGTCCAGCAGCCCACAGTGGGTACGCAAGCAACCACACCCGCACTGACCAATAATGTTTCGCTACAGAATTCGTTGTTGCTAGCGATTGGTGGATTGGTTGTGGCGTTGGCACTGGTAATAGTCGCTCTGGGAGTCAGGAGACCTGCCGCGCTGTCTATCGAGGTGGAGAAGGTCACGGAAGCGCTGGAGCCAGGCTTAGATCTGCCACCGCTCTACGTCAACGAATACTCGCCGATCGCCGAACCCATCTCATCGCCCGCTCTGCCCTGGTGGGAACAAGCGCAGCCCATCAAGGAACCGATTTCATCCGCTGATGGCCTCTTTGTGGCTGCTGGCTCGACGGTTTCAAGCAGTGGCAACAGGTTTGCATTCGCTCCCGAACCGGTCCTGGTCATCGATGGGATGCCACAACTCTCATTTGATGTCGAGCCAGTTTTCGTGGGAAGCGCAGGAGGCCCAACAAGCATTGGTGGTGTGCCACAGCTTTCATTTGAAGAACCTGTTGCAGTTCGCCAGACGCAGTACCGACCGGGATTATCATTGCCGGGCCGTGTGCTGGAACCGGCCAACGCAAGCGTGCCAGAGCAGCTCGAAACGGTAGGTGCGAGGCCCATGCGAACGGGGGGAGGGTTGTTGAAAAGATATGCGCTGGAGCAAGCGGGCAGAAATTAGGGGAAATTTTTAAAACACGGCAAGAAAACCGTTGACAAATTTCACGTGAAGATGTATTATGGCTTCCGTGATAACCCACAAAAATTGCCCTCGTGGCGGAATGGTATACGCAGCAGGTTGAGGGCCTGTGCCGAGAGGCGTGGTGGTTCGAGTCCACTCGAGGGCATTGTCAACGAAAAGGGCGTCCAGAAAGTAGAAAAGATGGATGCCCATTTTCTTGAGAAGAGACAGATCAGGGCGACTAGCTCAGTTGGTTAGAGCGGCTGCTTTACACGCAGTAGGTCAGGGGTTCGAGTCCCTTGTCGCCCACTTAAACAAGCTCCACAAACCCATTTGTAGCAAACAGACAAGTGCTATAGATGGGTTTTGTAATTTTGGAGTTGTGGTCTGCTTACTTTCGCTTTTTCTTCTGATGGAGGACAAAAACCAACCATGAGCACTAAAAGTATGGAAACTCTCTCAAAAAAGCCTGCCAAAAGAAAATACCCAGCGACAAGTACCGTAGGCCAGGGACGGGCCATTAAGGAATTTGCGGTCGATGAAATGATTACTGCATGGTCTGACGAATTGATTTCTATCAAACTAGGAGATAGCCTCCAATACTACCAGCAATGGGATACACCAACAGTAATAGTTTCTGACGGTGGCTATGGCCTCCTGGGCTTTGAAGGCGACACCTCAGATCATCTGAATTTGTCTGAATGGTACGAACCACATATCGCTGCCTGGTCAAAGCAAGCAACACCAGCCACAACGCTATGGTTCTGGAACTCAGAAATTGGCTGGGCAACTGTTCACCCACTTCTGGAAAAGTATGGCTGGCGTTATGTAAACGCCAATATTTGGAACAAAGGAAAGGGCATATCGCCGGAAACGTTAACACGAAGAAAATCAGATGTTTCCCTGTCGTTTCGGAAATGTGCGTGCAGTATGTGTATGAAGCTCGTATCGATGGCCTTGAGCTGAAAGAGTGGTTGTTACGAGAATGGAAGCGCACGAGTCTTCCAGCTCGTAAAGCAAACGAAGCATGTGGTGTCGCAGATGTGGCTACACGTAAATATCTTAATCAGGGTCACCTCTGGTATTTTCCTCCGCCTGAAATGTTCGTGAAAATGCAGGAATACGCTAACATTCACGGTGATTCGGCAGGACGACCATATTTCTCAATAGATGGTAAACAACCGGGTTCAGCAGAGCAGTGGGCTAATATGCGTTCTAAATTCAACTGCCCCCACGGCTTCACGAATGTCTGGGAACGAAATGCCCTTCGAGGGAGCGAACGATTTAAAGTCAATGGCGACACCGGCAAAGCGATTCACCTCAATCAGAAACCGCTTGATCTCACAACGATGATCATTGCTGCTGCTTCAGACAAAGGCGACGTAGTATGGGAACCGTTTGGTGGATTATTTACAGCATGCCTCGCAGCTCGTAACAGCGGACGCCGAGCATTTGGGGCAGAAATCGATCCTACATATTTTCATTATGGAGTGAAGCGTCTCACTCAAGAATCTCACCAATATCTTCTTCCTGAATGTTAAATCGTTGAGCAAGAGCCTGACGAATAGCTTCATCCGAACCTGAAGAAAGCAGCCGGTTCCATTGTGCAATCGTTAAGCCATGAATACTGGTGCTGAGTACCCGCCACTTAAAATTCTCAATTCCACTATGTACGATGCGATCCATCTTCGCAAAGTTTGTATCCAAACGATATGGATACCGGTTGATAAACTGGCGGAGGAGAATTTGATATTCTGCTGTAGGTTTGTATATCCGTCCGTCAACTCCCCAGCTTGCTACTAACTTCTTTGCTTCTTCAAACTGCACCGAGTTGCCTTGCCATTTATAGCCATTCGTATTCGTTTGTTGAAGGTTGCGTGTCCGGGCCGTTGTATCTTCAGGCTCTAATACAAGATAATCAGGTGGGTTGTGACAGTGGTTGTCACGTGCCATAGCCACTGACTGGCCTGAGACAATGCACACATCAATAATCTTGGGTTTTCCAAAGATGAGGGGATTTCTTTTACTGTATAGCCAGATTTATTTCATATCTACATCGTCTGATACATCTTCTATGAGTTCGATTGTAGACACCCCAAGTGCTTCAGCCAATCGAGCCAGGGTTGTCGTTGTTATCTCAACATATGGGTCACGAAATATGCGGCGAATAGTATTATATGCAACTTCAGATTTGGTATGTAGCCTGGTCATTGATATACCCTTCGCTTCTGCTACTTCTTTGACCTTCAATCGTACTCTCCTCATGCTTTTAGCATACACCTTACTTCACATTTGACAGTAGAGTGTTTACAATGGTAATCTAATGATAGTGCCATTATAATGGTGACATAATATTGCAATTTATAGTTGTGATGGGAGTGAAAGAAATGATCAAGATAAAAGGCCAGCATGAAGATGCCTGAAGTCAGATGTCTCTCATGCAAGCCTGTATTGTATTGAAGCAGCGATGCATTTCTTGCTAGCTTTTTTGGGCCGAAGCAACTGATTTCCGCCGTTCCTCCTTCCCACGTACCAGCGAGGCAGCAACACCGATGGCAGCCAGGGCTGCGCAGGCGAGAAATGCTGCCTGGAATGCTGTATTGAAGGTCTGCTGATATGCAAGACGTGGCATGGCGCTGGCATGGGTTGCAAGGGCGTTGCCAGCGGCAGCACCACCCAGGCCGACAAAGATGGCACCGGCCAGAGCAATGCTCAGGCTCTGGCCCATTACGCGAGCCGTCGCCATAAAACCTGATGCGCTCCCCTGCATAGCGGGCGGAGCCGAGCCTAACAAGGCGCTGTTGTTTGGTGCCTGGAACAGGCCCTGACCAATGCTCGTCAGGATCATACGCCAGACGATATCGAAGAGAGAGCTGTGCTCGTTGAGCTGGCTCATCAACACAAGACCAATGCAGGCAATAGTCAGGCCGCCAGCTGCCAGCCAGCGCGAACCAATTCGGTCCGCCAGAGAGCCGCTTAGCGGGGCAACAAGAGCCAGCGTGATCGGGATCGGGGTGAGCAGGATGCCTGCCTGGACCGTTGAAAAGCTGCGCAGCTGCTCAAAGTAGAACGGCATCAGGAAGGTGGCAACGGAGAGCGCCAGAAAGCTGATGAGCAAACTTATGATAGATGAGTTAAAGACACGATTGCGCAAAAGAGCCAGCACAATGACCGGGTTCTGGACGCGTTGCTCCACGAATGGCAGGGCAATAAGAGCAAGCATACCAACACAGAGAAAGCTCAGGATCAATGGCGAGGTCCAACCCAACTCCTGCCCAAAGGAAAGCCCGGAGGTCAAACCAGCCATACAGACGGCGATGAGCAACGCCCCAAGCGGATCAAAACGACCAGGGTTGAGCCGGATGCGCTCTTTGAGGATGAGCAAGGTTGCAATAAGACCGATAAAACCGATCGGAACATTGACATAGAAGATCCAGCGCCACGAGAGGGAGGCCGTGATGATGCCTCCCAGAACAGGGCCAATACTAACCCCAAGTGCAACAGTAATCGCGTTGATGCCGAGCACGCGGCCACGTTCATGCGGCGGGAAGGCGCTGGTGAGCATGGCCGGGCCAATAGCCATCAACAAGGCTCCCCCAATGCCCTGAACCGTGCGAGCGGCAATCAGCAGGCCCAGCGAAGGAGCCAGCCCACAGAAGGCCGAACTGATGCTAAAAAGAGCCATCCCTGTCGCCCAGACAGCTTTACGCCCGATCATATCGGCCAGGCGTCCAGCGGTTAAAAGAACAGCAGCAGTAGCAACCAGATAGGCGATGACCACCCACTCGACGGCCCCGCTCAAAGGGACACCAAAATTTTGTGCAATAATCGGGAGGCTGATATTGACAATGGATGAGTCCAGAGTCGCCATAAAGATCCCGATGGCGACGAGGGAGAACATCGTCCATTTCCCGGTTGCCTCTTCGCCCGATCCCTGCACGTTCTCATCCATATTGGCAGGCGAGACTACGGCTGGTCGCTTGCTCCACGTGAGCACTCGCAGCAATGTACTCTTTTGCATTAGTGTCTTTTGTGATTGCATCTGTGCGGGTCTTTCTTTTCGGGCTGAACATATGCGAAACCGCCATGAGACGCCACGCCCGCTGGCTTCTTTGCATGTCATGACGGCTTCACGGAATTGCTATTTTTTCACGACCAGGGGTTCGCCAGGGGCAAGAATACACATGGTTGTCTCAGGAGCACTCTCGGCAACGTTGCTTTGAAATGACCGAAGCAGTTCTTCAGGGGTGCCAACGTACTTTAGCAGCGTTGCATCCTTTTCTGGCCCGCCCGTAAAGGTATAGTGCATGGGAACGGCGTAGCGGGGATGAATGATGCCACAGAGTTGCGCCGCGTCTTCCGGGTCCATCACCACCTGCTGATTGCCGAGCGGGCGAATCTGCAAGCCATTGATCGCCAGGAGCGCGACATCAATCTCCGGGAAGTGCTGGGGGATCTCGCTCAACTCCGGGATCAGCAGCGTATCACCACCAAAGTAGACGGTAAAGCCGCCTGCTTGCAGCATATAAGTGATCTCCGGGACACCATGCTTGCCAGGAATGGCCGTAACGGCAATCGGGCCAAAGGAGGTCTTTTCCCATGCCTCCATCTCGATAACGTTCGTAAAGCCCACATCATATGCCGGTTGAGCCGTGCCACGAATCACCGCGATCGGCACCAACTTGTCGGGATAGGCTTGAAAGGCCTCCATATCGTAGTGATCGTAGTGCTCGTGACTGACAACGACTCCGACGAGTCGCGGCAAATCCTCCAGGAGAATGCCATACGGCTCGCCATGATAAAAGCCGTCTTTCTCCGAAAACCAGGGATCGGTCAATACACGGTGTCCATCGAAATCTATCAGCACGCTTGAGTGTGCGATGCGAGTAATCGTTAGCGTTTTCACAATCATTATCTTTCCTGGTTCGTTATACGTGAGCGGTAGTATTGGCGAACTGCAACACAAGGTTGAGCACCTGCCGAGGCTGTTCGAGTTGTGGCAGATGACCGGCCTCTGAGATCAGCTCATAGCGAGCGTTGGGCAGCGCCTGAGCGTAAGCGCTGCCATGCGCAGGATCAATAACGCGATCGCTCTCTCCCCACAGGACGAGGGCTGGAATACGCACCCGTCTCAGGCGGCGCAGCAGCCTGGGATCAGCCATGCTCCCCTGGCTGTACAGGTAGAGCGTCTTGATATTGTTAGCTCTGATAGCAGCCTGTTCCGGGGTTACTGTTGCCGGATCGACGCGGAAGGCAGCCGGATTGTGGAAGCTCAGGGCCAGCAATTCGTTGGGAGTGATAGCGGAGACATCAGCAACGGGATGGCCCTCCACCTCAACGCCAGCAGCATTGAGCAGCACGAGACCGCCCAGGCGCGAGGTATCATATACGGCCATCTGAGACGCGATCCAGCCACCCACAGAGGAGCCAATAACCAGGACATTATGCAGGTCCAACCGTTCGAGCAGGTCCAGATAGGCGAGGGCAAGATCATCAATGCGATCGAACCAGTCAGGACGTGGCTCGCCTTCAAAACCGGGATGGGTCGGCAGAAGCACATGCGCAGAGTGGGAAAGCGCGGCGGCCAGCCCTTTGACGCTCTGCGCTCCCGCGCCACCATGCAGAATAAGAATGGGACGGCCACTTCCCGCCTCGTCAACGCGCACCACTAAACCATCACCAAAAGACTCTCTGCGTGTCTGAAAAGTAGTCATATTATGTAACCTTTCTAAATTGCTCAAGCAAGCAACGATATATCAAAAATTTAAGCAACAACTTCTGTATCGTAGCGAGCCATCAAGTCGATGAACTCCTTTGAGCCGGGACGAACGCCCCGCTCGATCAGCTGGCTCATTTCTTCAAAGTAGTGAATATAGCGTGAAGGCGTGAATGTATTCAGGAAGCGGGCCGTCTTCTCCGTTGGATTGCGGAAGGTATGGAGAGCGCCAATCGGCACCATCACGAACGTTCCAACGCCAGCCCGCATGGTCTGCGTTCCGACCAGAAACTCCAATTCACCTTCGAGCACGTAAAAGACCTCTTCATGTGCATGATGGATATGAGGAGGAGGCGTCACCGCATGCGGAGGCACTTCAAATTCAGCAACGCCCAGCGTACCACGTGTGCTGGTTCCATCCTCCTGGACCCACATACGAATAGATCCAAGAGAGATCTCACGCCCCTCGTCCCTTTGCAGTACGATAGCATCCATAATGGCATCCTTTCTTTTATACATTGCTCAAGCAAGCAATTTCAGCAACAAAAAAAGTTCAAACTGTTTTGGCATCTCTCAAGCAGTATGTTCCTCATCGGTGATGCCGAAAAAGCAATTCAGGATCTGTGCAAGCAATTGATAGGCAGCCTCCAGATCGAAGTCGGGTTCCATAATTTTTTGCAGAGCCAGCCCATCAAACAGAGAGAGTAGAAGAGCAGCCAGCGTGGTTGGATCGAAGGAGGGAGGCTTGATATACTCTGCCCGCTCCATATTTTCCAGGATCGTTGTAAGCACTGAACCGATCTCGTTGCGCCGCTCGGCCAGCCGCTCGCGCACTTTCGGTTGGATCAGCGAGTTATGCAGGCCCAGAGAGAACGATTCGTAGCGCAAACGATACACGTCCGGCTCCTGATCGACACGCTCATAGAGCCGTTTCAGGTACGCATCAAGCGATCGATCGGCAGGCAGATGCTCAACCAAATGTTCCATTCTATGATGGAAGCGCTGCCCCGCTGCCTGGAGTACTTCCACGAGCAACTCATCTTTCCCGCCAAAGTAATAATGCACCAGTCCAGGAGCTGCCTGGGCCTCGCGCGAGATCTCACGGAGGGTGGTTGCATCATACCCCTTCTCTGCCAGCACTTTCGAAGCTGCGGCAATAATGCGCTCTCTCGTTTTTTGATGCTCCTCTGATTGTTCAGGAGTAGATTTTTGTTTGCTCATGCAAGCAATATACCATAGGGAAACCGAAATTGCAAGAGGTGGAAATCGCTCCCCTATCCTGACAACATTGATCGTCCGATACTAGGTTGTAGAAGGATTGTTTGCCAGGGATGGTGCCTGTAACTACTAGCTCTCGTGTACACCCTACGCGAGAAAGAAAATGGAGATATTTGATGGACACAGCTTCAGACGTTCTCAACCAGATTCTCAGCACCGTTGCTTTCCCAACCCCGAAAGCCAAGCTGATCGAGGCAGCGAAGAAGCGAGGTGCCAATGAGAGCGTTCTCGCAGCACTGCGCCAGATCCCTGACAAAAACTACACCTCCTTAGAGGATGTACAGAAAGTGCTGAACAAGAACGTCAATACAAGCAGCTCGATTAAATAGAGAACTGCTTTTAAGCAAAGGAGGGGAGAAGAGTTATACCTTCTTCTCTCCTTTGCGCACAAAAATGACGGGTGCCTTATCTGGCACCCGTCTTGTGTTCGTCCAATGGCCCACTCCTTTCACGATACATGGTTATGTATTCAAGTGAGCTTTCCCACCTTCCATCTTTAGCAAGAAAGACGATAGCGCAATCATTATGCTCAGGTCGTTGAGCGAACGTTACCCTGCAAGTGCTTGCATAGAGTCTTTTGTACAACTGCGATCCGCCTCTCTTCCACTATGCCCCTCGGCGAGAAATCTGTCTTTCTAGTGATTAGAAAAACCCTCCTTTCTCTTCTAAGAGGTTTCTAAGAGGTTTTCCTCTTACGCCATTAGTATAGGATCTCCCTATCACTCGCCGATCTCATTTCACCCCATTTTTCTCACATCCACGTCACACCCCTACACAGAAAATGTATCGTTTCGATGTGGATAACTATGTGGACAAAAGTTCTAATTTGTGGATAACTTTTTGTTGGAGCGCTCAATCTTGCCCTCTAATTCGCGATTCGCCTGCTCCGCCGTCTCTCCCATTGGCGGTTGAGCTGGGTTATCTGGCTTCAGTTGCCGGGCCTCTTCCGTCTTCTGATCTGGCTTCCCCTGGTTTGTGTACTGGCCCTCACCATATAATCCCTCGTTGCCAGAGCTGCCATACCGGGCCTGCTCTTTTTCTTTGTCAAATTCGTCGCGTTTCTTCTTGTTCTCCGCCATATAATCCTCGATTTTCTTGTAATTCGTAGCCGCGGGGGGGGGTTGGGGCTGTGGTGGATTGTAGGATATGGTGAA
>JAICIM010000727.1 GCA_025928885.1 Ktedonobacteraceae bacterium
GCTGCCTCTTTGACTGGCTGTTCCTGTGCTAAGAGTTGTGCCGAAAGGGTGGAACGTTCGCGTATGGTGATGACCGTGATCAGCATAAGCGCCACAAGCACAGCAATAATAATTGCATAGGTCAGCCATAATCCTTGTTGATAGAGCGGCAGCGGTTTTGTCGCATCGATAAAGGAGCCAGCGATGAGGACCCCACCGATAGTGCCGCCAATTTGCAACAGGCCCATCACGCCAGAAGCTAGACCACGCTGTTCGACTGGCACAATATCGGGAAGCAGGGCGTGAAAGGGGGCCTGAGCGGCGTTGCTGGAAAACTGGACCAGCAGATAGGCGCAGGCCAGCCAGAAGATATTCGGAGCCATCGCCATCCAGATCAGCGCGGCAATATTGACCAGCGTTCCAAGCAAAATATATGGTCGGCGGCGGCCCCAGATAGCAAGCCAGCCGCGTGTGCGATCGCTCAGCAGGCCAAAGAGCGGATTAGAAAAGAGGGCGATGAAGGCTCCGGGGACCAGCACAAAGGCCAGTGCCTCGCCCTTATGCAGTTCTCCCACCATCTTGAAGACCTGGCTGGGCAAAATAATCGTTCCCAGCGCGGCCCAGTGAAAATTGAGCGCGAACCAGAAAATGCTGATCGCCAGAATTTGTGTCCAGTGGAGCTTTGCCAGATACTGTACCGGTTGTTGCTCCGAAACCTCCTTCTGCCCCATCGTTGCCATATAACCTGTTCCTTTCCGGTTATCCCGCTTCAAGTTGTTTTATTCTATGTCATACTATAGTGTATTAAGCAAGCAAATGTTCTATCCATCGCAGGGAGGATACACTATGCATAAACGTCGTACCAGTGTCATTTGCACTATTCTCTGCTGCTTCTTACTGCTCTCCTGTAGTGGCTCTCCCGCTCCGACTGCAACGGCAACCGCAACGCCCACCAGTACAAAACCTCCTCCTTCGCCAACTCCATCCCCAACTCCCACTCCGACGGCGGTCGCTCCAAAAAGATATACTTTCCATATGGTGTTGCAGGGTGTGGGCCGCCCCGATGACCTGGCGTTTGATCGAGAAGGGCGTTTGCTCTTCAGCGATTTCTATGCTGGCACGATCAGCCGCGTGAATGCGAATGGTTCGGTCACGGTGTTGTTGCGAGGCATTGCCGGACCAGAGGGTATTGTCGTATTGAGCGATGGCACGCTGATCGTTGCAGAGCAGCGCACAAACCGCATCCTCGCGTTTGCACCTCAGAGTACATCTTCCAGGGTGTTGCGTCAACTGCCCGGTACTCCCAGTACGCAACAGTGCAAGGATGGCGTGGACGGGATTGCTTTTGATCCCACCAGCAATGCGCTGATCATTCCCGACAGCCCGACCGGGGAGGTGTATCGTCTGAGCCTGGATGGAAAAACGTTCACGTTGCTGGCGTCCGGCATTGTGCGACCCGTTGGCGCGGTGGTTGATGGGCAGGGCAATATCTACGTGGCCGACGAGTGTGGGGGCGATCTCTGGCGTATTGCGCCCAACAAAGCAAAAACGAGCATTGGACGCTTTGGCATGCTCGATGATGTGGCGCTGGACACGCATGGAAATGTGCTGGTTACTGACCTGCAACCCTCGATTCATGTCTTGATTCGCATGAATCTGGCAACTGGCAGGCGCGAGACGCTGGTCAACAATGGCTTGATCGAGCCGCAGGGGCTGGCGATTGATGCACGCGACAATATCTTTGTATCGGATGATTACGCGAACCTGATTCTGGAGCTATGCGCCCATACCGCCTGTTAGCAAGAAAGAAGGGACAATTGATGAGTATGTTACAGGAGATCGAGCAGGCAGAACAGCGGATTCGGCCTTATATTCGCACCACTCCTCTTGAGCATTCGTTGCCGTTGAGCAGGCAAACGGGCGGTCAGGTCTGTCTGAAGCTGGAAAACTTTCAGCATACTGGCTCGTTCAAGGTACGCGGCGCTATGAATGCTCTACTCTCGCTCACTCCTGAGCAGAGGGAACGCGGTGTGGTCACGGCCTCTTCGGGCAATCATGGTATCGCGGTGGCCTTTGGATTGCACACCCTGCATATTCCGGGGATGATCTTTACAAACGAAGGAACCTCATCCGCCAAAATCGCCGCCATTCGAGCGTATGATGTGCCTGTCCATTTTTGGGGAACGGATTGCGTGGTTGCCGAAGCGTACGCGCGTGACTATGCGGCGGAACATGATATGATCTATATCTCCCCCTATAACGATCCGCATGTCATCGCCGGACAGGGAACGATCGGCGTGGAGATCAGCCAGCAAGCGGACGGGCCAGTTGATGTGGTGCTGGCAGCGCTTGGCGGTGGCGGCATGATTTCCGGGATTGCGTCATATCTCAAAACTATTTTTTCCCATGCTGAAGTAATCGGTTGTTCCCCTGAAAATTCGGCAGTGATGGCGAAATCGGTCCAGGCTGGTCGCATACTGGAATTAGAATCGTTGCCGACCCTTTCTGATGGCACGGCAGGGGGCGTTGAGCAGGATGCTATTACGTTTCCCCTCTGTCAACAACTGGTCGATGATTACATTCTGGTCACTGAGGAAGAGATTCGTCGGGCGATGCGCCTCTGCATGCAGACGCATCATATGCTGATCGAAGGCGCGGCTGGCGTTCCTCTCGCCGCTTTGTTGAAAGATGTTCGACGGTTCCGTAACAAAACCATTGTGGTTGTGTTGTGCGGTGCGAATGTGAGCCTGGAAACGCTGCGAACAGTGATCTATAAAGATCATCAGGTATAGGCGTTTGAGAGATGCAATGCCTATCCGATACAATCGATTGTTCAAGGATGTCGTAGCCGCGGGGGGGGTTGGGCGGCGCTTGAAGATTCACAAAGTAACCCGGTAGAATCAAAGCCGAAAACAACACAGACAACCGAACAAAACAAAATATCGGTTAGAGTAAGATGAAAAAGAAAACAACCAATA
>JAICIM010000182.1 GCA_025928885.1 Ktedonobacteraceae bacterium
ATACTGTTACGTTTGACAATGGTTTTATCGTTATATCATCTCTTCTTTTTAGATAGAAAAAAATCGGAAATGTAGAGAGAGCTTCTGTACTGGCTGCCAGTTCATTGCCTACAATGAGAGGATCATACAAAGATTGGCCCTTGAGTATTAACGGAACGAAAAACCACGCTAAGGAATTTGCCCTCTTGTGACGACAATGAGGATGCAATGCTAGAGCTGCTCACGAAGCTTTCGTTTGTTCACGTAGGTATTGAGAGCGAAGTGGTTAGTGTACCCTAGCAAACTGGCAATCTTACGGACAGAGAGTCCCAATGAGAGCAGTTCCTTGATGCGTGGTAGGTCAGCATCAAACTTGCTTTTCTGAATAGTCCCCTTTGGCTTTCCTAGCCTGATTCCCTGACTTTTCTTCGCGCTTAACGCTTCCTTTGTTCTCATGCTAATGAGATCGCGCTCCAGTTCTGCCAGGAGAGAAAAAACCGTCACGATAATCTTTGAACTCATATCATGCTGGCCGGTGCTCAGATCGATATGCTGTTTTAAAGCAATCAGCCGGATGCCACGCTTGACCAGTTCATTTACTAACGCTATGATTTCGGCGGTGTTGCGTCCCAGCCTGGAAAGCTCGGTGACGATCAGGGTATCGCCTTCTTCTAATCGTTGCAGTGCTTCATCAATACGCCTTTGCACGGCAGTCTTCCTGCTCGTCATGGTGATGGAAATGAAATCATCAATCTTGATGTCTTTGAGCCTGGATGCTTCAAGGATCTCATGCCTCTGGTTTTTGACATCCTGCTTGTCATCGGATACGCGGATATAGGCGAGAGTTTTGCCCATCGTTACCTCTGTCTCCTCTTAACCTTTTTACGCCCACAAAGACTATACAGTTTGTAGAGATTTTATGCAATATATCACATGCCATTTTGTTGCTGTGATAACGGTCGTTAAGACCTCTACACCTCTTCCTTGATGCGTTGATCTTTTCAGGACACGGCTGCGCAGTTCAGGATGGATCTTGTGCATTCGTGCGCACCAGTGGCTCAGTTTCTGGTGCGGTCCTGGACTGCTGGTTGACAATCAAGCGCCCCTGTCGTACCATGCAGGAGAAAAGCCGATGCGAACCGGGCACTCCCTCAGAGAGGATTGGCGCTGGCACGTCAACGTCAGCGTCCGTTACCCGTATCGCGGTGCAGCACGAGGTTGGGATGCGCCGAGGAACGCTCAAGCACGTTTTCGCCAACCTGTTTTCACCGCTGTATGCGCAAGCGAGGAGCACACAGGCCATGGAGAGCACCGCCGCACGTATGATCCCTCCCCTCTTGCCATCTGAACTCCCATCGTTTCCTCTTGTGGGGATCGGAGCTTCGGCTGGCGGGCTGGAAGCCTTCACCCACCTGCTGGCCCATCTGCCTACGACCACGGGCATGGCGTATGTGTTGGTGCAACACCTGGACCCCACGCACAAGAGCCTGCTGACCGACCTGCTGACGCGAACCACCCAGATGGACGTGCGCGAAGCCAGGGAGGGGATGGAAGTCTGTGCCAATCACGTCTACATCATTGCCCCCGACACGGACCTGACGCTCTCAAACACCCGCTTGCATGTCGTGCCCCAGACCACCACCGCTGGGCAGCACCGCTCGATTGATACGTTCCTGGTGTCGCTCGCCGAGAACACCCAGCATCCAGTCATTGGGGTGCTACTCTCTGGAACGGGTTCCGATGGGACACGCGGACTTCAGGCCATCAAAGAGCGAGGGGGCATCACCCTGGCACAGAGCGGGGCCTCGGCGAAGTTCGCTGCGATGCCGCAGAGCGCTATTGACGCTGGGTGCGTCGATTTCATCGGGGAGCCTGCGGCCATTGCCCAAGAGCTCACCAGAATCAGTCGCCACCCGTCTGTCAGCCGGGCACACGTGGCAGACACGCAAGAGCGTTGGGAGACAGAGTCGCAAGAGGAACGGGCCTTCTGGCAGATTTTGCGTCTGCTGAGCCTGCGCACCGCCGTCGATTTTACCCTGTATAAGCCAACCACGCTCAAGCGTCGTGTGCAGCGCCGGATGGTGTTCTCGCAAATCGACCGTGAAGCTGACTATCTGGCGTACCTGCACGAAAACCCGGCAGAAGTGGCAGCCTTGTCGCAAGATTTCCTGATCGGTGTGACCGCCTTTTTTCGCGATCCCGCAACAAATGACGCTCTGACCCACGAAGTGTTTCCTCGGCTCATCCAGGCACGCTCGTCGCCTGACCCGCTGCGCATCTGGGTGCCGGGGTGTTCCACCGGGGAAGAAGTCTACTCGCTTGCCATCTGCTTACAGGAGTTCTTGACCGAGCAGGACCTTCCGACTCCCTTTCAAATCTTTGGTACCGATCTGAGTGCGACCGCGATTGAGCACGCCAGAAAAGGGGTCTATGCACCTGGTGTGCTGGGCGGCATTTCAGAACAGCGACTCTCGCGCTTCTTTGGGAGCGTGCAGGGAAACGCTCGGATCAGCGCCTCCATCCGCGAAAGGTGCGTCTTCGCCCAGCACAATCTGCTCAAAGATCCGCCGTTTTCGCACCTTGATCTCCTCTCGTGCCAGAATGTGCTGATCTATCTGTTGCCCGTGGCGCAGAAGAAGAGTCTCCAGATGTTCCACTACGCGCTCTCGCCCCACGGGTTTCTTCTGCTGGGCCCATCGGAAACCACTGGCACCGCTGCGGATCTCTTTACCCGCACAGGGCCACACCTCTATCGGAAAAAAACGGGCAGCTCGCGATCCTGGTTCGCCCTGGACATGGGCAGATCGGCGGATCGCCAACCAAGAGACCGATCTGAGGAGGGAAACGACATGAACACTGAGGAGAGTAGCCGCACCGAGGGGAGCCAGAAAGAGATGGATCGTCTGCTGCTGGCGAGATATGCCCCGGCCAGTGTGGTGATTGATGCCGAGATGGAGATCCTCCAGTTCCGTGGAGAGACCAGCCCCTACTTGCAGCCAGCGGCAGGCAAAGCGAGCTTCAATCTCTTTAAGATGGTACGTGCGGACCTGGGACTCGCCTTACGCACCGCTATTTCCCAGGCTCGCAAGAGCGGACAGCCCGTGAAACAAGGGGGCCTTCAGATCAAGGACCAGGGCGTGCTCCGCGAGGTCCAGGTAGAAGTGATTCCGCTGCAAGCCGCAGGCTCCCTGGTGATCCTCTTTGAAGAGATGCCCAATGCGTCAGGTATCCCCACCCAAACTGCCGAGAAGCCCACGCAGCACACAGCACGCAGCGCACGGGATCGGCGCATTGAGTATTTGGAGAACGAGGTCACCACCACCCGCGAGGCGATGCAGAGGGTCATCGAGGAGATGGAAGGCACCAATGAAGAACTCCAATCCGCCAATGAGGAGATCCTCTCCAGTAATGAGGAGTTACGCAGTCTCAATGAGGAACTAGAAACCTCCAAAGAAGAGATCCAGGCCAGTAACGAGGAGTTACGCAGCCTCAATGAAGAACTAAAAACCTCTAAAGAAGAGATCCAGGCCAGTAACGAAGCATTGCTCGTTGCCAATCAGGAACTCACGCAGAGGAATGCCGAGCTACAGGCCGCTCGTGCCTACGCGGAAGACATTGTGGAAACCATCCGGGAGCCGCTGCTCGTGCTGGATGCCGACCTGCGGGTGCAACGGGCCAACCCGGCCTTCTACCAGTTTTTCCAGATCGAGCCAGCCGAGACCGAGCAGCGCCTCCTGTTTGACCTGGAGAACCGTCAGTGGGATATTCCTGCCCTGCGAACCCTGCTGGAAGAACTGCTGCCCACCAATCATTCCTTCACCGATTACGTGATGGAGCATACCTTTGCTCGCATTGGGTGGAAGAGTCTGGTGCTCAATGCGCATCGTATCGATCACGTCCCCCTCATCCTACTGGCGATGGAGGACAGCACCGCACGCACCCAGGCAGATCAGGAGAAGCAGAATCTGCTGGAGCTACGCAAGGAATTTATGGCGACGGCCAGTCACGAACTGAAAACGCCCGTGAGTAGTGTCAAAGGGTTTACGCAGTTGTTGCGTCGCCGTTTCACGAAAGCGGGTGATGAGCAAGCCGCCTCGATGCTCGCCAAGATGGAGGCACAACTCACGAAACTCACCTCCCTGATCAATGACTTGCTGGATGTGACCAAATTAGAAGCGGGGCAACTGCACTGGGAGAACATCTCGTTTGATCTGGATACCCTCGTAGCAGACACCGTGGAGGAGATGGCGCACACGACCGAGCGGCATCAGATCCGCGTCGAGGGAGCCATTGGTGCCCAGGTTTGCGGGGACCCGGAGCGCATTGGTCAGGTGCTCACCAACCTGCTCTCCAATGCCATCAAATATTCTCCCCAGGCCGAAGCCGTCCGGGTTTCGCTGGCTGCGGACGCGGATGCCGCCACCGTCGGCGTGCAAGATTTTGGGATTGGCATTGCCGCCTCGAAACAATCGCATCTCTTTGAACGCTTTTTTCGGGTGAATGACCTCTCGCACGCGCAAATTCCTGGACTGGGGCTGGGCCTCTATATTTCCGCCGAGATTGTCAAACGTCATGGAGGGCGGATGTGGGTCGAAAGTCGGGAAGGCGCGGGTTCCACCTTCTTTTTTACCGTCCCATGCGCACCAGAGAGCGAAGCTGGCACGAGAGGGGAAGCGGCAAGGGAGTAAATGCTCTCGATACACCCAGGTCCATACTTGGCCAAGACATCCTCGACACATTTTTGTGTGTGCCAACGTGTTAAAGGGAGAGATCATGCAATGCGCCGGGGCGATCTGAGAACGTCAGATGACGCGAGAGGAAAACGAGAACAGAATGTTATGAATGCACAGAGAAAAGCAGCGGGATCACACCAGGAGCGTGTTTTCCCGGACGCCGACGCGGTCGAACCTGGTGAGAACCAGCTCATCAAAGCCAGTCAAAGGGGGGACCTGAAAGCTTTTGCGCTGCTCGTGCAGCGCTATCAGCGCCGCGTCTTCAATATGAGCTTGCGTCTGGTAGGCGACTACGACGAAGCCAGCGAAATTACCCAGGAGGCATTTGTAGCAGCCTGGCAAGGACTGCCAGGCTTCCGTGGCAAGACACGTTTTTCAATGTGGCTCTATCGCATAGCCTCTCACTATGGTCTGCGTCAGCTTGAGAAAAGGAAACGTGACGCCGTGTGGGAATGACCATATCCCTACCAAAAAGGGCTTTATGTGTCAGAAGTGTTTGCCCAGAAGAGCCAGTACCAGAGACGAAGGAGCTATGAATGTTAGCACAGTTGTTTGATACGGCTTGTCTTGTGTCCCCTACGCTGCGACGATTTCTCATGAGAAAGTGGTTTCACTATCTCTCCCACTCAGACAAAGAAGTGATGATGCCCTTTATGAACCTGGGCTATGCCTCTCTTGATCCGAAGGAAGAACCGCTTGCTCTCCTCGATCATGACGCTGCTCATCGGTATTGCATCGCTCTGTACCATCATGTTGCCGGGGCCATCGACTTGCAGGGACGTGAGGTGCTGGAGGTGGGCAGTGGGCGCGGAGGTGGGGCCTCCTATGTGATGCGCTATTTGCATCCCAAATCGGTCACAGGAGTAGACATTGTCCAGAAAGCAGTTCACTTCTGCAACACCTTTTACCAGATCGATGGCCTGCGCTTTCTGCTGGGAGATGCCGAGGCATTGCCTTTCGACGACCAGAGCTTTGACGTAGTGATCAATATTGAGTCATCCTATGGATATGGGCACATCGAACGGTTCTTGAGCGAGGTACTCAGGGTCTTACGACCTGGTGGCTCTTTCCTCTATGCGGATTATCGCAGGAATGAGCAGCTCGCAGCACTGCGTCAGCACCTCCTGGATGCCGGATTTACCATGCTCGTGGATGAGCGCATTAGCGATCAAGTGGTCAAAGCGTTAGATCTGGATCAAGAACGCAAGTCCAGCTTGATCGAGCAGAAAGTTCCCCGGTGGCTGCGCCCATCGTTCCACTACTTCGCCGCCAACCCGGGGTCCGAGATGTACCAGGCGTTGCGCTGTGGGGCCATTGACTATCGCCGGTTCGTCCTCTACAGAGGATGAGCCACACCCATTGACTTTCAACAGTAGAATAGCATTATTTTTCTACATGAAAATATGTTGAGAGATTTTATTGTTGACTTGCGCATTAAAGATGTATACCGTAATATTTTAAAAGAATAGGTGTCTCTCTTACTGTTTCTCTGCACACCTCGACCGACCTTCCTGGCACCTCTGTGCGGTCCCTCCGTTGAGAAAAATGCTGAGAGATGGATGAAAGCAGTGGCTTGTAGCATCGACGAGTATGGTCATATCCTCGGCGTTCTCAAACTTCCTCATTGTAGGTAGATGTCAACCATGATCTGACGGGGTCCGGTAGCCCTTCAAGAATAGGTGAAAGGAAACGAGCATGAGTAAGCCTGGTCCATCTCTCGCGAGAAACATGCACACGGCTGAACGTGGGGCGCGCAATGCCGCGACCGGGCAGTGGATGACGATATTTGCACGCTGCGGCTATGCCGCCAAAGGCGTGGTCTACCTCGTCATTGGGATCATAGCGGCGCAGGTGGCGATTGGCGCTCGTGGCGCGGTCACTGACCAGAAGGGGGCGCTTCAGACCATTCTCGCCCAGCCATTGGGACACCTGTTGCTCGGTGTCGTCGCCATTGGTCTTTTTGGCTTTGCGTTGTGGTGCTTTATTCAAGCGGTGTTTGACACAGAAGGCAAGGGGACTACAGCAAAGGGTCTGATCACACGGATCGGGTACGCGGCTGTTGGTCTCTCGTACTCTGCACTCGCTTTTGGTGCCTTCCAATTAGTGGTAGGTTCGGGAACTGGCGGAAAGGGATCAAATGCCTCCACGCAGGATGGCACTGCCATCCTACTCAAGCAGCCCTTTGGCCCTGTCCTGGTGATCGTCGTTGGACTCCTTGTGTTTGCTATCGCTTTTTTCCTGTTCTACACGGCATACACCGCTAAGTTTCAGACGCAACTGCAAGTGGCAACGTTGGATCCTCAAACGAAGAAGTGGGTCATGGGCGTCGGAAGGGTGGGGTATGCCGCTCTAGGGGTGGTGATCAGCATCACAGGCATCTTCCTCATCGTAGCTGCTTTCCAGAACAATGCAAGCAAAGCGATAGGTCTGGATGGCGTGCTCCAGGAACTGGCTCATCAGCCCTTTGGGCCAGTGTTGCTGGGCATCGTGGCCTTTGGGCTGTTTACCTATGGCATCTATTCTCTGGTGGAAGCACGGTATCGCCGTGTTGGTAAGCCTGAAGAGGCGAGTGTCAGCGTTCCAGCGACATAGGCTCCCCTTCGCGTGGGTCTCGCCCTACCGATTACGGTGAGACCTGGAAATGCTGGAGAAACCACTCACGGGCGGTTGCAATGGCGGTCATGCGCTGCCACCCATAGATGTCGTAATGGCCTAATAGGCCGTAAATGACCTCGCTCCATCGGGTTTCCTGGAGAAACAAGCATCCCAACACGCACGAGGCGAATGCCCAGCACCAAACTGCCAGAGCCAAAGCCGGGGATGTGCACGGGGGAAATGTCGGAGCCTCCATGCGCGACTGCTCGTCTCCCGAGAGCTTTTTGAGAACAGAAGGGCGCTCATGCACAGGTTCGTTAGGATCGCGCGTCCTGCCTCTGGTAGACTCTCACCCTGCCACTGCTCTGCTGCTTGAACAGCCATTGGTCCCGTTTCTCTCTGTTTGCTTGTGATACGTTCCTCCCTCAGCTATGGTACGAGCACCTATCAGCACCACAAGCTGCAAGGTACATGAGAGGAGGTATGAGAGATGCCTGTTGAGTATCTGACCGAAGCGCAAGAACAGCGCTATGGCCGCTATGTTGGTGAACCGTCCCCTGAACAACTCGCCCGCTATTTTCATCTTGATGATGAGGACCGCGCCCTTATTGCCCAGCGTCGTGGAGACCATAACCGCTTAGGCTTTGCGCTCCAGATTGGCACGCTGCGATTTCTTGGGGTTTTTCTCGTTGATCCTGTCAATATTCCCATTGGGGTGATTACCTATGTGGCAGCCCAGTTAACTATCGCTGATCCCCAGTGTATCGTTCGCTACGCCGAACGCATCCAGACCCAACAGGAGCATACGCTGGAAATCAGGAAGTATTCTGGCTATAAAGAGTTTTCGCATCGCTGTGGAGGATTTGCCTTGATGCGTTTTCTCTATGCGCGCATCTGGATTGGGACAGAGCGACCGAGCGTGCTCTTTGATCTGGCGACCGCCTGGCTTCTGGACAAGAAAGTCCTGCTGCCAGGCGTGACCACACTCACCCGTCTGATCTCTACCATTCGAGAGCGGGTTGCCGAACGCTTATGGCAACGGTTAAGCGCGGCTGTTTCCCCCGAACAACGCACGGATTTGGAGGGGCTCCTGGCACGTGCTGGGGTCTCACGAATCACCAACCTCGAACGTCTCCGTCGCGCTCCATCGCGTGCAAGTGCGCCAGTCCTGGTCCAGGCCCTCGCTCGTCTGACGGAAGTGCGGCAGCTCGATGTTGGTCCACCAGGTGTCGCGAATGTTCCTACGTCTCGGATCAAAGCCCTGGCACAATATGCGGTCACCACCAAAGCCCAGAACATTGCCAGTTTAACCGAGCAACGCCGCATGGCGACACTGGTGTCCTTTGCCCGCCAGCTTGCGGTCACCGCACAAGATGATTCGCTCGATGTGCTGGATATGCTCATCCGAGATCTCCTGGCACGTTCGGTCAATTCTGGAAAAAAGGCGCGGTTGCGGACGCTGCGCGATCTGGATGCCGCCGCCTTATCGTTGGCCGAGATCAGCGAGAAAGTCATCACTCCGGCATGGACGGATGAGCAGGTCCGAACGTTCCTCACCGAAAAACAGACCAGGATCACCGAGGCGGTCGCCACCATCTATGAACTGGCACGTCCAGCCGATGACAACTACTACCAGGAAATTGTGGCACGGTATCCGGCGGTGCGTCGTTTTTTTCCGGCGCTCCTGCGCACGATCTCCTTTGCCAGCAATGAGGCCGGGAAACCGGTTCTCAAAGCACTGACGTTTCTTAGCGAGCTGGAAGGACAAAAACAACCCGTCATGGATAGCGCACCCATGGACGTGGTTCCGGCAGGGTGGAAGCGCCTTGTCGCTCCCCAGGGCGCGCCGATTGATCGGCGCTACTATACCTTATGTGTCCTAGAACGCCTGCATGAAGCATTGCGTCGCCATGATGTCTTTGTGGAGGAGAGTGCCCGTTGGGGAGATCCGCGAGCGAAGCTACTCACCGGGGAACCCTGGGAGCGGGTCCGACCAACTATTTGTCAATCGTTGGGAAGAAAGGCTGAACCCAAAATGGAACTGGATGAACTGGCACGCCGACTCGATACGGCCTATCGGGCCACGGCTGCGCGCTTTCCTCAACCGGGTGTGCGGATCGAGAAGATCAAAAACAAAGCCGGGCAGGAAGTCGATACCCTCATCCTCACAGGTTTGGAGAAGGTGGAGGAGCCTGAGAGCCTTCACCTTCTCCGTCATCGTGTGGCACGACGCCAGCCATTGGTGGATTTGCCAGAACTCCTCTTGGAAATCCAGGCACGCACCGGCTTTGCCTCTGAGTTTTCGCATGTGAGTGAGGGGCGTTCTCGTCTCGATGACTTGCCCATATCCATCTGTGCCGTCCTCATTGCGGAAGCCTGCAATATTGGACTCACTCCCATGATACGTACAGGGGTTCCTGCGCTGGAGCGAGATCGATTGCTCTATGTGCAACAGAATTATATCCGACCTGATACCCTTTCTCGTGCCAATGCGTGCCTCGTAGACTATCAGGCACAGATCCCTCTCGCTCAGGCTTGGGGTGGAGGGGAAGTAGCAAGCGCTGACGGATTGCGCTTTGTGGTTCCCTTGAAAACCTTGAATGCCGGTCCCAACCCCAAATACTTTGGGACCGGACGCGGTATCACACTGGTCAACTACACCAGCGATCAGTTTAGCGGCTTCAAAAATATCATCGTCACGGGGACGCTGCGTGATTCCTTGGTGGTGCTGGAAGGACTGCTCAATCAAGAAACGGGACTCAAGCCCAAGGAGTTAATGACCGACACGGCCTCCTATACCGACGTGATTTTTGGATTATTTCATGTGTTAGGCTATCAATTCAGTCCTCGGCTCGCTGATCTGGGTGAATCTCGCTTCTGGCGCATGGATGCCTCGGCTGATTACGGTGTCTTGAATGGCCTGGCACGTCAGACGATCAATCGGAACTTGATCGAACAGAATTGGGATGATATCTTGCGGGTTGCTGGCTCTCTGAAACTAGGCACCGTCAATGTCACCGACTTACTGCGAGCACTTCAGGGAAATGGGCATCCTTCTACGTTGGCGAAAGCCATTGCAGAACTCGGACGCATCGCGAAGACCCTCTATTTACTCAACTATATTGATGATCCTGCATACAGACGACGCATCTTAATCCAGCTCAACAAAGGTGAAAGCCGCCATAGTCTGGCACGAGTCACCTATTTTGGACAAAAGGGAGAAGTACGCCAACGGTATCGGGAAGGACAGGAAGAACAACTTGGAGCGCTGGGCCTGGTCGTCAATGCAGTGGTTCTCTGGAATACCTTGTATATGCATCGAGCGTTGGAGGAGATGCGAGGACGAGGCATGAAGATCGCAACGGAAGATATTGAACGCCTCTCGCCGCTGGGGTATGACCATATCAATTTCTTGGGCCGATACACCTTCTCACTTGCTGAGGAGATCCGTCAGGGAGCCTTCCACCCTCTCCGCGAGGTGGAAGAGACAGAGCAAACAGAAAGCCGCGAGGAGACTGGAGAACAGCGCACTGAACCCCCTCCAGAAGAAACCATCGCATAGCTTCTCCCATTCCTCCATCATCTTTTTGGCTGACAAAGTGCCGGACACGGCATGCTGTCAGCCTATTTTATCATCTCCTCTGAACCACATCAGAAGAGCAAATTCCTTAGCGTGGTTTTTCGTTCCGTTAATACTCAAGGGCCGGCCATATGCTACCGTTTCTGTGAGGGAGACACCTTCGGGCGGCTCCTCTCCTCGTATAATATACTGACGGGCCTCGCGTGTCAAGCGCACTTTATAAATATAGTATTCCTCAAACC
>JAICIM010000272.1 GCA_025928885.1 Ktedonobacteraceae bacterium
CCTCAATAGCCATAGAGTACATACCCCCGATGATAGTATTCAGGGCATGAAGTGATACTTTAGCAAATGTGTATCTACTAAATGACACTGAATGATAGGATAGTAAAAATGGGAAGAGGTCACTCTTGCAAAGTAGAGTGGCATCCCTTCTTCTAAATGATCGGTGTCTACATTGTGTCTCAAAGCCAGTTCAATACTATTGCAGGCAGCTTTATTCACCCGGACAAGGAGCGCTTTTGCCTCCATATTCTATCTCCTCTGAACAGATTTTGCCTTTGCACTTACCTATGTTTCATGCGCCCGACAGAGCAAACACGGTACCAAACAAGCAGCCTGCATTCTACAAGCTATCGAAATTTTTACTGTGATAACTATTATAATATCATATTTTCTTTATATGCAAATAGCAGATTTGTTAGAATCACTGATTAACAATCGTGAATTTAGATATATTCACAAGAATCGTAGGGCATAGGATGATTGATGTTGAACGGAACAACTATGCACTCTTATTTTGCGATAATCTATGAGAGAATAGTGAACTATTTTAAGAGATAGATTTTGACAAATTATAAGTGAGGGTATATGAGAAATAATTAAAAAGTGTTCCTTTTCCAGAGAATAGAGTCCAGTAATGTAAAGAAGCGCTTGAAAGCGTTTTTCCCGACTTATTTAAGAGCTTTTGTTTTATTACCATCGCAGCAATCTTCACCACTGGTCCGCAATCGACCTGTTTCATGAGCAAAGAAATGTGGCCAATTATGACTAGTAAAGAGTCAAAATGACATACTTTTGTAACAGTTCCTTCATACGGACGTAATAACATTACTCCATACTCTAAGCATAGTAAGAAACGATACACATAGTATGGAAGAAGTACTTTAGCACGCTGAAAACGATAATATTATTATCTTCTTTATAAAAATGGAGACAGCGCAAGTATGCAAATGCAAGAGAATGAACGGCAAACGATTACTATCGATCCCCGCGAACGTGCATATTATCAACGTAGCAATGCAAAAGGGAGATACAGAAAGGAGAAGCAGCGGGTCGGTATCGGCCCTGTGCTGGTTGTGCTGACGTTACTCATTATCGGGATCGTCTTCTGGGGACTGATCTCGTTCCGCCAGACAGCCATTCTGCCCACCCATACTTTCAAAGTCGCTGGACACGCCCGACTGGTTGTCAACAATACCGCCGGGGCAATCCATATTCATCCAGGCAAGAGCGATAGCATTGTCGTGCAGGGAACGAAGTACACACGCGGCATCGGTGGCAGCCTCGATGATGTACAGATTAGCTATCAACAGCAGGGCGATACCATCTCAGTGAGCAGTGACGAGACCTGGAGCTTTATGAGCATGCACGGGGTGCATCTCGACATCACTGTACCCATGACGACCGATCTCAAAATTGAAAATACATCGGGAAACGTCGATATCGAACGGATCAACGGCACGATCGAGGCGCAGACCGAGAGTGGTGGCGTCGAAGCAGATCATCTCAGCGGCACGCTGAATCTATCCAGCAATTCAGGTGGTATTCACCTGAATGATGCCAGCGGCGTAATGACTCTCTCTACCCAATCGGGCGGCATCGAGGCGAACCATATCCAGCTCCAGGGACAATCGCGCCTGTCCACGACCAGCGGCGGCATCAAATTTCAAGGAGCGCTTGATCCTTATGGTAACTATCGGATGGAGGCCATGAGCGGCGGTATTGTCCTCACCCTGCCTTCTAATGCCGCCTTTAAGCTGGATGCCTCGACCGGTTCGGGCGGCATCCACAACGAATTTGGTGCGACAAGGGTTGGCAGCGCTCCACAGCCTGCATTGACGCTCCATACCAATAGTGGCGGCATAGAAATTGACAAACAGTAAATGCCGGTGAAGAGAGGACGAGGCTAGCTCTCGTCTTCTCCTTGTTGTGTCATCCCAACTTGCCGCGCAATGAGATCGTGCCAGAATCTGTGGTGCAACAGTGGGCAATCCATAAAAGCCTGGGCCTTCTCTACATCTTTGCTGCGACCATGAGCAAGATCGTTGGCGAGAGCAATCGTTAGCTCTGGATAGGGACGTTCGACGAGAGCAATCGTCAGGCCCGGCTCGATCATCCCTTCCCGCTCAACACTACAATACCAACCTGTTCGTCCTGTTTCTGCCACGCGAGCGGTTAATCCCGGCATGCTCCAGCGCCGCTCGATCTTCCAGCAAGGATAACGTGGCTCCGTCATACGAATACGTGCCTCGCCAATTGTATAGATATCTCCAATACAAACCGTCTCTTCCGTCAATCCATCAACTGTAAAGTTCTCGCCAAACCCACCAGGACCAATGTCTGGACGCTGCAATTCATGTTGCCAGAGTGGATAGTGCGCAGAAGCATATAGCAGTACAGTCTGGGAAGGCGTACCATGATTCTTCGTATCCGCCTGAGCGTTGCCTTCGAGATGGGTGGTGTAAAGCCAGCGCGGTTGCGTTGTTGGCACGCGAAAAAAAGATGTTTTCCATCGTCGCTCCATTGCATTGTCTGCTCCTGCACGGCCATATTGCGTTGGTGTTCCCACCTGCATAGATTGCAGTTGTCCAATCTGTCTCATACATTGGCTCCTTTATTATGATCTCAATCAGTATAGCTCTCTCTTTGCACTGCTTAAAGAAGAGCATACACAATGCGTGCTGAAAGAACAAGGGGAGGCGACAACCGCAAGACAACCGCAAGGGATTGTCGCTACTAGACGTAGCATTGGAATTTTTGTACACTAAGGGCAACCACATTTCAGATGGGGAGAGAGAATAAGGAACCGAGTGTTTATTGTTTGTTTTGGGAAGGCTGTCAGGATCATATGCTCATTACACGTATTGAGTTAGAAAACATCAAGAGTTATCACAAGTTCGCCGTCGATTTTCGGCGCGGCACCACCGCCATCAGTGGCGAGAATGGCGCAGGCAAAACCACGCTGGTAGAGGCCATCGGCTACGCCCTCTTCGATTATCTCCCCTACAGCCAGGCACGTTTTGTCCGAGAGGGAGAGAAGCATGGCCGCATTGTGGTACAACTGATCGGGGGAGACGAGCGCCCCTACGTTGTCGAACGCCGCTGCGGTTCCGGCGCACGCTGGTTCATTCACGATGAAGAGGCCAATATGCGCATTGAACAGAGCGCCGACGTACTCGATAAGCTCCACGAACTCTTTGGCATCGACCGCGAACGTCCCCTCGACTCGCTCTTCCGCGATGCCCTCGGCGTTCCCCAGGGAACCTTCACTGCTATTTTTCTCGAAACGCCCGCCAAACGCAAACAAACTTTTGATGCCCTCCTGCAAATTGAGGACTATAAAACCGCCGCCGATAATCTGCTTGAGACACAACACGAATATAAAGAGCAGAAACAGGCCCAGCAGGCCAGGATCGATCAACTGACCTATGAGACGCGCGATCTGAACACGTGGCGCGACCAGCTAAAAGAGGCCCGTGGGCAGGATGAAGAGTGGAAACAGCTCAACGCCCAATGGGCAATCCAACTGACGCAACTTGAAGAGTGCCTGATCGAACTGACCAAACAGTATAATCGCTTGCAGGAACTCAAAAACGGCTACGAGACCAGCAAAGCGAGACATGAAAGTGCGCAGAAATTGTTGGCCCACCATGAGCAGCAGTTTCATCTAGCTCAAATAGCTCAACAATCGGTCAACGAGAGCAGCACCGATTATGAACGCTATCAACAGGCGGAGGCGGCTTTGCAAAAGCTGCGACAGGACGAGCAGCAGCGCTCAACTCTGCGGCAGCAGCAGGCCACGCTGCAAAATCAACAGGCCCGCACGCAGACCAATCTGGAGAACCTGCAAAACCGCTTGCAGGAGGTCGCCGAAGCTCGCCAGCTTGTCGTTGAACTGGCCCCGCTGGTGGAGCAGCAGATCGAGCTAGAGCAGCAGCGCGACGATCTCAAACAAAAGTGCGCCCTCTATACCACGATTGTCTCCGAAGGCAAACTGCTTGTCACCAGGCTGGATGGCTATCAGCGCAAGAAAGAGGAGCTTGAGCAGAAAATCAGCGAGATTGAGCCGCTGGTTCCCCTTGCCGACCGCTTGCCAGATTACACCCAGCGGTTGATGGATTTACGTGTGCAGCGCAATCAGCGCCAGAACAAGACGGACCTGTTGCAGGAAAAGCGCCACGAACTGTCCAAACGGCAGGCCGAGGGTGAACAGGTTGCCGAGAAGTTGCGCAAGGCAGAGAACAGCGTCGTGATCATCGAGGAGCATCGCAGCGAGGCCGAAGAGATGCCGGGCTTGCAAGAACGCTACGAAAAGCTGACGGCACAACAAAACCGGTTGGAAGGCAATATCGAAGGCTATGCAAAATCCAGGGCGCAATCTGCGGGCGGTCAATGTCCCCTGCTCAACGAAAGCTGCCTCAATATCAAGCAGCGTGGTCTGGTCAGCCTGGAATCGTACTTTGAGGGCCTGTTGGAGCAGGAACATGCGCAACTGGTCGGTGTGGGGCAGAGCCAGAAGACTGTGACGGAGCGTATGGGCGCGATCAAAAAATATGCCGATGCGCTCAACAAGCTGGAGCAATATAGGGAGCGGCGCGATACGTTTGCCGAGCAGGCCGAGCGCAACGGCCAGGAGATAGCCCGGCTCCAGAGCGACATTGCCAATTTGCTCGGCGAACTGGACACTCTGCAAACGGTTGAGCAGCAGTTGCGCGAAGTCGAGGCGGCGAACAACGAGAGCAAGAATGCAGCGGCCAGAGTGCGCGATTTGCCCGGCCTGCAAAAGCAGGTACAGCAGCTTGTGGAGCAGATTCAGCAGTGTGAGCAGGATGTGCGCGAACGACGCCAGAAGGCCGAGAGTCTGCGCGGCAGCGAGAACCATCTCAAAGGGGTAGAGGCGGATCTGGCCCGGCTCAACGATCCACGCACGCGCAGCAAGGCGCAACAGCACACGATTGCCCAGGAGAGCAGCCATCTCGAACAGCAGCGCGGAGAGCAGCGACGAGCCTTCGAGCTACAACAGCGCCTGCAGGATCTTCAGCAGCAGTTAGCCGCCTACGAGCAGCTTGATGCCGATATCGCTCGCCAGGACGCGCTCCTACAGCTTACCCGTTCCGGCTATCTCACCTACCTCAAATCTATCGAGGTTGCCCGCACGCTGCCCACACGCGAGCGCGACTATCAACAACATAGGCAGGAAAGCGAGCAGGCGCAGCGAACATTGCAAGAGATGGAGCGCTCCTACTGGACCGCGCAATCCAGCTTTGACGAGGCGGAGCTGTCGAGGGTGCGGGATCGGCTCGATCTTTTACGCAAAGAGCAGGCGGGGCTGGCCGAGAAGATGCAGCACCACCAAAAATATATGAACGAGCTGGAGGGCAAGATCGCTGAGGCGGAGGAGAAGCAGAACGAACTGGAGGCGGCCCACAACGAATATCAGGAGCTTGACGATCTGCATGCCATGACGGAATATTTCCGCAAGCTCCTCAAAGAGGCCGCGCCGTTCGTCCTCAAAGCAATGCTGAACGACATCTCAGCCGAGGCCAATCGCATCTTTGGCGAGATTATGGGGGATCGCAGCGCCCACCTCTCGTGGCAGAACGATTACGAGATCATCCTGCGGCGTCAGGGAGTGAACCGCACCTTTGCCCAACTCAGTGGCGGCGAACAGATGAGCGCGGCCCTGGCGGTGCGGCTGGCACTGCTCAAAAAGCTCTCCACGCTCAATCTCGCCTTCTTCGACGAGCCAACGCAGAACATGGATGAACTGCGGCGCATGAATCTGGCCGAACAGATTCGCCGTGTGCGCGGCTTTGAGCAGTTGATCGTGATCAGTCACGACGATACCTTTGAACAGGGGCTGGATAGCCTGATCCGGCTGCAAAAAGCGAGCGGCGAGACGCGCTTGCAGAACGAAGACGCCCTGCCGCAAAAATCCAGTGAGTCAGTATCCAACACGATCTGGGGCCAGGATAACATTTATATAGCGCAATAACAGCTAGTAGAAGGGGATATCACGCCATGTTACATAAAGGGAAGCTCCAGGCGGCGCTCAAGCTCAAGCAGGGCCAGTTCTCGCTCTACGATGGCAACTTCAGCGAACAGCTCAGCGCGTTTCGTCGTTCGCTCGAAACGCTGCATCAGCGCTATGCTTCCAGCGCTCAACTAGAGCATATGTTGCCGCCGGACGAGATCGGGATGCCCTCAGCGGGTGCGCGACCAAGCATCGAGTTTGATCGTTGGCTGGTCAACGCCGCGATGAACGACTATCGTGGCCCGGTCTTCCCCTTTGGCCGCGATTTCACCAATCACGAGCAGGCGCGGCAATGGGCCGAGTGCATCGAGGGTATTACCACGGTTGCGGTCGATGGCAGCCAGTTGCTCCCCTGGCGCGATGCTTCGGTGCCGGTCGCGCTTGTACAGGTCGGCTTTTTCATCAATCCTCATACTCCGGGCCGACCGTACACCAAAGATGTGCGCATGGAGGTGCTAACCCCCGATGAGATCATGGAGGAGTCGAAGAGCGAGAGCAGCGATCCCGATAGCTACCCCTATTCGGATATGCAGGTCACGCTGCGTCGCTATCTATTGGAGATCGATACGCTCTGTCAGCAGATGGAGCAGTGCGCGGCGGCGCGGCGTCCCGATGATCCCGTCCATAGCCCGGTGGTCTTCTTCGACGGTTCGCTGGTCGTCTCGTTCGCCCTGACCATGCCCAATCCCTATCGCGACCGCTATATTCGCTCCGCCGTCTCGCTGCTGCGCACCTCTGAGCAGTTGCGTGTGCCGCTGATCGGCTATATCGATACCAGCTATGCCCGCGACATGATCACGATGCTGCGCCGCCTGGATTCTACCGAACGCCAGCCAATCTTGCGTGAAACCAAACGCATTCACGACGCCCTGTTGTGACAGGGACGCTTGAAATGGGGTGACCGCACGCCCGCGATGATCTGTATGCGCAACGATATCCTGGAGAGCTATGGTCCCTATCGCGATCAGGTGGCCTTCTGCTATCTGCAAACAAAGGCGAAGCGACCACCGGCGCGACTGGAGTTTCCGCGCTGGATGATCGATGAGGGGCTGGTTGAGCCGGTGATGGATGTGGTGCGGGCGGAGATTATCGCCGAGGGCAGCGGCTATCCCTACGCGATCGAGACCGCCGATGCCGTGTCGGTGATTACGATGCAGGACCGTAGCGAGTTCTACGCCCACTTTCAGGAATTTTTGCAGCGTCAGGGCGTGGATTTCACCTTCTCCAACAAATCGATGAGCAAGAGCAGGCGTCGTTAGCTCGCCGGGTATCCTACAAGCGCCAGATGTTGACGTTGCGGAAGACCGCTGCGGTGCGGTTGCCAAAGGCGGCGGCGAAGAGCGCAAACATGCCATCGTGTAGCGTGTTGTCGGTGAAAGTGCCTATTTTCTGTTTGTTGATGTAGAGATCGAGCGTGTTGTCTCGCGCGACGACCGCTAACAGGTTGCTCTGGTTATAGCCGGTGTGCAGGGCCGCAACTGGCTCGTCGAGCAGGCGTGTGTAGTGGCCGCCATCGGGATAGGCGAGCAGGCGGGCGATACCGTTGGCGCAGGCGAGAAAGCGATAGCCGGAGTGAGCATTGGCGTTGTAGCGAAAGGTGATGCCGCCACAATCGCCATTGAGCAGCGTGATCTGTGCTTCATAGATGAAATTGCTCGTGTGCAGCGTGCCGGCGTCGCAATGGAAATAGCGGTTGTCGGTCTCGACCTGGCTGATCGCGTACGCTCCGTTCTTGAATGTGCAGGCCCCACCCCAGTCCTTAGCAATGTTATTGCGCCAGAGGTACGGCTTATTTAAAGGATCATGAACCAGCAGTGTACCCTGGCCGCTGAGATAGGGATCGCTGGCAGCGGCTGTCGCGGTGAGGTTGGGCGACGATATGGGGGCAGAGATCGTGTCGGCGGCGGCACGCTGGCGCGTCAGGGTCTGATAAGTGGTATGGAAGGTTGTCCCTTGCGTTGTCAATGTACCGTTGTCGGAGGTGAGGTCGGTGGCGTTACCGAGGCAGGAGCAGTGCATGGCAGCAAAGACGCCGTTCGCGGCCAGCGTCTGGAGCGCCTGGGTATTCCAGTCGGTGATAAAAGTGGCATCCTTGCTCTTGTGATCGTTCGCCTGACTGTTGGCGGCGTAGTTCCAGGCCGAAATCACAATATGCACCTCTTTGCCCATTGTGGCCCGCATCACCGCACGAGCGCTCTGGATATGCGTTGTCCAATCGTTGATGTGGCGAAGGCAGCTCTGTTTCTCCCAGTCGTTATTGCAGCTATACTCGTGCCAGCTTACCTCGTCCGGCTGTGGTCTGGCATTTTTTAAAAAGGTTTTGAGATAGGTTCTATCAAAGCGATAGGTCACCGGTCCCAGAAAGAGTGCGCCGGGAGCCAGCTTTTTGAGTTCAGGAATGGCTTTATTCCAGCCCGTTGTATAGGTTTCGGCGCTGACGGCCAGCGCATCCTCTTCGTCGCCATATTCGTAGCGAACGGTTTCGCCCGCAAAGGCACTCTGCATGATCTTCACGATCCGCGTATTGGTCGCCATTGCGTTGGGCGTGAGCAGGTCTTGCAAGACGACGACGGGTACGACATCCATATTTTTGAGCGTATCGGCAATATTTTTGAGGGCGGCGTCTTTGAAGTTGGGAGGTGGGACGAAGCGAATGCTGCGCACCGGGACGTTCACCAGGGAGGGAGAGAGCGTGGCAAGCGCCTGATCGCGATTGGCGGAAAGATCGAGGTTGGTGCCAAAAATGAGAGGGGAGGCAGCCGGGATTGGTGTGGCCTGCGTGGGCGTAGGGGTGACGCTTTTACTGGTAGCTCTGGTAGATACGCGTGC
>JAICIM010000417.1 GCA_025928885.1 Ktedonobacteraceae bacterium
ACCACACATAAAAGTGGCACCAGCGCGATACAGTCGCGCAACTACGAATTTCTATTTGTCTGATCTAGTGCGTTATAGCGCTATCCAGTTCTTCTTGTTGCGGCTTGTTCTGTACACGCAGGCCAAACGCGGCGGTGACGGGGAGATGGTCGCTGGCCTCGCTCCCCTGCACACCCTCGCCAGCGGTCAGCACGTTGCATTGTTCGAGGCGCTCGATGAGATCGGGGCTGGAGAAGATGTAGTCGATGCGCCCGGCTGGTGCGGCAGCGGGACAGCTAAAGCCCCATTCGTCGGGATGGGCGCGGCGGAAGCTGTCAATGTAGCCGGCTTCTTGCAGGATGCGAATGCAACCACGCGGCGCATAGAAGGTTGCGGCAGCATCGAAGAGCGAACAGAGTAGTTGACTGCGTGGGATTGTGCGCAACAGTGGCTTCAAGAAGCGCAGTTTGGGCGGCACGACGAAATCGAGATGAGGATGTCCATCGGTCATCTTGCCGTTCTGCTTGTGCTGATCCAGCCCCACGACGTAGCGCACCAGGAAACTGGCCTTGAATGCATCGCCCGGAGCCAACGAGTTGAAGTCGCCCATCAGCATATGCGGCTTGCCAGCTTCGCGCAATGGGGCCATGATGCGCAGAATTTCGCGTGCCTCGCGCTCTCGCAAATGATTACCGGCCCAGCCGCGATAGAAAGCGGCATGGAAATGGGTTACGAAGATCGTGAGATGTTGCCCATTGCTTTCTGCAACGCAGACCTCCAGCAGCGGCTTGTTCAGAATGCCAGGGCGCGTATGTATCTTCGTGTAGACAACGGGCAGGCGGGTTAATAAGGCTAACTGATAATCGGAGTTATGAGCGGGATCGCCACCCATGATCAACTGCATATTGAGGGATTCCGCAATCTCTTCGATCACCAGGGGTTTTTGTAAGAGGAGAGGGTGTGTTGCCTCCACCAGCCCCACCACATCCGGGTCCACCGATCGAATCATTTTCGTCAATTGTGTGGTACGTCTTGCGCCATTTTCACGTAAACTATAGCCACCAGCCAGAATATTATATGCAACAATACGAGTCATATTTTCTTGTATCCTTTTGTATCATCGATCTGGATTCGATTCCACTATATCAAACGCTCCAACCTCTGTAAAAGACACGGTACCATTGGTTTGATCCTATAGAAAAACGAGAGCGGGCATAGTTTTTTTCACTATGCCTGCCCTCGTTTGCGGGAAAGAAGCCGCGTGAGTAAGCTATTTCCAGGTGACGCGCTCTAGCAGATAGGGCATCAGTTCGTCGATGGGGATGCGAATCTGGCTCATCGCGTCGCGCTCACGGACGGTGACGGTCTGGTCGTCGAGCGTCTGGAAGTCGATGGTGACGCAGTAGGGCGTCCCGATCTCGTCCTGACGGCGATAGCGGCGACCGATGTTCTGAATCTCGTCGTACTGGCTGACCATGAAACGCTTCAGGTTGTTGTGAATGCCCTTCGCGGTTTTGACCAACTCCTCTTTATTCTTTTGCAGCGGCAGGACCGCGACCTTGACGGGCGCAAGCCAGGGATGCAGATGCAGCACTGTGCGGGGGTTATCTTTCCCGGTCGGGTCCGGCTGCACTTCATAGGCGTCGAGCAGCAGGTTGAGGAAGGTGCGATCCACGCCGCCGGAGGTCTCCACAATCCAGGGGATATAGCGCTCTTTGGTTAGAGGATCAGTGTAGCTCAGATCCTCGCCGCTATATTCGCTGTGGCGCGAGAGATCCCAGTCCTGCCGCCAGTGAATGCCTTCCCATTCCTGCCAGCCCAGGATGGTGCGATACTCGATATCGAACGCTTTTTTGGCATAGTGGGCCAGTTCGTCGGAACCGTGTTCACGCAGGCGCATGCGGTCTTTGTGCGTGATGATGCCCTGATACCAGTTAAAGCGGAACTCTTGCCAGTAGTCGAACCATTTCTCCATCTCGCTGGGGTGGACGAAGAATTGCAGATCCCATTGCTCGAACTCGCGCTGGCGGAACAGGAAGTTTCTGGGCGTGACCTCGTTGCGGAACGCCTTCCCGATCTGGCAGATTCCAAACGGCACCTGCATGCGCGAAGATTTCTGTACGTTGTCGTAGTCCAGATAGATGTTCTGGCAGGCTTCACCGCGCAGGTAGGTCTTCATGCGCTCGCCCTCGATGACGCCAAGATAGGTCTCCATCAAGAGGTTAAACGTGCGCGGCTCCAACAGTTCGCCGCCGCAGTTCGGGCATTTGTTCTGCTCAAGATTTTCCGGGGGCAGATGATCGATGCGGAAGCGCTGCTTGCACTTTTTACATTCAACCAGGCGATCCACGAAGTTCTCGACGTGGCCGCTGGCCTCCCAGACGCGCGGATGGGTGATGATAGAGCCTTCGATGCCGACGACATTATCATGCAACTGGACCATTGACCACCACCAGTAGCGGCGGATGTTGTTGCGCATTTCGACCCCCAGCGGGCCGAAGTCGTAGATGCCAGCCACGCCACCATAGATTTCGGAGTTGGGATAGACGAAGCCGCGCCGCTTACATAGTGATACGATGTCTTCGATTGGCACCAGCGGCGTGTCCTGCACGGCTGGTGTGTTCTCGGTTTGTGTCATGAGTGGTTCTCCTCCACAAAAAAAGCCCCAGGCGTAATCCGCCCAGGGACGAATGTGTCGCGTAGAAGCCCGGGGCAGCTACATCGATGGACACATGCGCGGTTCCACCCTGCTTCTTCACCATTAAACAGTGAAGCCACTCATTTATGCAATGAACCCAACTCCGAAGCGCCCTTCACCCGATTTGGATTGCCGACCTTGCACCGTCTATCGGCTCGCTGCTACCCTCTGCGAGTTACTTCTCTTCATCAACGTCGGAAAATCTATCATTTTGTACCATGCTAGTATAGTCTGAGCGAAAAACTCTGTCAAGAGATGGGCTTGTCCTCTCCGAACTCATGCTCTGAAACGGCTTCTTTTTTATTTAAGCCCAACCCTTTGCGATCATAGTTGCTTAGATTTGCTTCTCCAGGCGCTGCAAGTGTTTTACGGTGCGCCTTTCTGTATAATTCGTCTGCTAATTCGTCTGGATATGTGACTTCAGTTTGAGGATATAACCCGCAATTTTCAGCGTCTATTTTAAAAAACTGTACTCGAAGGATTGGCCTCAAACCCTGTTCCTTTGCTGCTTCATAATGAGGCATTTCGTCATTTATAAATTTCTGAATAACTTCTTCCCAGCAACCGATCAGTTCTAAAATTCGACGAAATTCTTCTGGATCTTCCGTCTTTATCACTCCCACATTATGGTTTAAAACTCTCAATCTTTGTTTCAATTCTTTCCCACTTATCTTCCCCTGTAGAAATAAGTTGGATAATTCAGCCCCTGCAAGTAACATCTTATCCACTTCCTCTTTTGGAAGAGCCGTGGCCTGTGCTTTTGCTATTTGCTCCTTTAAGCGTTCATCCTGGGTGTGCTCATTTCCGCTTTCCATTTACTGACCTTTCTTTCGCACAAGCAGGCTGGCCGGTCCAGGGACAACTCTATTGAGAGATTCTGACATGTAGAGTGACCAGTAATCGTGCCGGTTCTGTAAGAGTTCTTCGTGTGTCCCGCTTTCGGAGATGATGCCATCGACCAGCACCATAATCTTGGTGTTTCTTGGGATAGAGTCGTAGCGGTGCGTGGTGAAGATGATGATTTTGGATTGAGCCTGTTGAGAAAAGAGTTCAAAGACTGCCCGTTCTCCCTGGGGGTCCAGACTCGCTACTGGTTCGTCTAGAATGTTCACAGGAGCATCTTGATAGATGAGTCGTGCCAGTGCCAGACGTTGCCATTGTCCACCGGAAAGATCAGTTTGTCCTCCAAATCCTGCCCCGACCAGGGTATCGATCCCATCCGGCAGTCCTTTCAGCACTTTGCTTAACCCGGCTTTTTCTAAGGCGTCATAGATACGTGCGTCTTCGTTGGGCGTTGGTTTCAGGCGCATCGTGATGTTCTGGCGAATGGTCAGGTAGAGGTGGGAGGGTTCTTGAAAGAGTACGGCTTTATGCATCTGCTCTGGCGGCAGACATGCTCCATCAGGCAATTGAGCGCTTATACTACCAGACGTTGGCTTGAGCAATCCTGTCAACAGCTTGACCAATGTACTTTTGCCTGCGCCATTTGGTCCGACGATGGCAGTTGTTCCCCTGGAAAAGGTGTAAGAGACCTCGGAGAGGGCAAGCCTATCGGTATGAGGATACTTGTAGGTTACTGTGTGCAACTGCAGCGCTACGACTTCCGAAGGCAGCATGTTTATTGTCCTCCTCCTACGGCTGGTGCGAGCAATGAAGGTACTGGCTGTGTCTGCTCAAATGATTGGTCCAAAAAGTCGAAGACCTGCTCGATGTAGCCCAGGCATTCTACCAGCATCCCCCAGGAAACAGAAAAGGCTTTTGCCTGAGCCAGCAGCAAAAAGAGGGCAGGGAGCAGAAAGGCCGCCTGGGCCAGGCTGGATGGCCCCCGATTGATGAGCCAGAATACTAACGCAGTGCCAAGAGTGATAGTCCCAGCTATGCCTATGCCGATCACTGCACGTATCCCTTGAAAGCGGTTCAGTAGTCGCTTCAGATTACTCAGGTATCTTTGCCCAACTATGCGGTACTCTTCAGTAAGAATGCTTGAGTTATGCACGCGGATATCCCGTTGCCAGGTGGCATCAATACTTTTTTGAGAGAGATATTGCATGCGGAATAAGTCTGGAGCAGAAGAGGTCTGTAGTTCAAGCGTTTGCTTATGAAAGCGTGTTTCTACGGCGGTCAGAGGGATCAAAACCAGGAGCAAAACGACTAAGAGCGGGGCAGAGGCTAAAAGCATCATGACAACGCCGAGGATGGAGACCAACGAGCTGATACTGTGGATGAGCGTGCTCACCAGCATAGCAGGCTGATAGGCGGCCTGACTGGTCAGCAGCCCGTAGCGAGCTTGAAAATCATTCTCCTCGAAGAAGTGGTAAGGAACCTCGGACATCTTGCTCATCAGGTGCTCACTGGTCTGTTGGGAAGACACCGCTTTCAAGTTGGTGGTTGCGGTTTCATTGATAATTTCTAGCAGGGAGTGAACGCTAAGTAGCCCGAAGAACCCGAGGCCTAGCATAATTCCCTGAAAAAAGAGGTCGTGGCCCTGTCCTCCACCGGTTGTGAGCAGGGAAAAGCCTTTCCACGCAAGGAGTAGGAAGAGCGGGTAAAACAGCGCTCCCAATACTCCTGTCGATGTACTGATGAGGAAAGCCCGGGCGTCCACTTGATAAAGCAGCCTGATCGTCGCTCCAATCGTCCGAATCCTACGCTCGATCTGGCGAGCTGTATCCTTCATAGGAGAACCCTATCCCTGGAGTAGTGGGTAGTGAGTAAATCAGCCATGTTCGCAACGAGAGGAAGACCCAGCTCGTCTTCTAGCCAGAGCCATTGCCCATTGGGATTCAGTTCTAAAAAAACGAACTCACCCTCTGGAGTCAGGATCATGTCCAGCGAAGCAAAATTGATGCCAAAGCTATCCATCAGGCGCAAGAGCGATGCCTCTATCTGTTCAGGAAGAGTGAAAGGCTCAAGTTGACAGTCTGCCGCCCGCCAATCCTGGCTGGTGCTCGTGCTGGCTTGAGAATTGATTTTGGCACTAAAGACGTTTTTTCCAATGATAACACAGCGCAGCTCAGCCGCTTTAGAGATATATGGTTGGAAGATGTTGGGGGCAAGTGCCACAGCGTCGAGAGGATGGCCTTTAGGCAGGGTTGTTGTAAGAGGGACGCGGTAACCTTCCTCGTTGCGCACTCCTGAAGGAATGAGAGGTTTGATCGCGCATTCGGTTTCCCCAAGCTGATCGATAAAGGCCGCCGCCTGCGCAGGCCGATTAGAGATGAGCGTGCGAGGTGTCTTTAGCCCTGCTTTACTCGCCTCCGCAAGCTGGAGCGCTTTGAGGTCTGCACGCTGGAGCTTGTAGGGATGGCAGACCCACAACGTCTGAAGAGCTTCGCAGAGCGCTCTCAAAGTGAGCGCGGACTGTGCCTTAACATAGTCGTTAAGTTCTGTCGAGAGAGGATTTACATTCCATGCAAACAAACTCTGTGGCCGCCGATACCAGGTGGCACAAATATCTTTGAAGGCGATTGCCCGAGTCGCGGTGACTATTTCCCCTTCAATGGAACCGTCTTTTACTTCAATTGATATATTACATGCATGAGGAAAATCATCGGGGTGGAAGCGGAAGACAGGAACGTCGCGCTTGTTCAGTTCCAGAACGACGGCATCCGCATGGGAATCGTGTTCATTGGTAATAATCATCACAGTGGAAGGCATTGCTAACTCCTCATAGCTTTCTCTAGAAGTCAGGAGCAGGACGCTGGTAGCGCCT
>JAICIM010000744.1 GCA_025928885.1 Ktedonobacteraceae bacterium
AAACTCGTGCATTGCTAGATAGATGTGTTATGATGAAGGCATGATACAAGCACTGATCTTTGATTTTGATGGCCTCATTCTCGATACCGAGGTTCCCGACTATCAAGCCTGGCTGGAAGTCTACGCCGAATACGGCTGCGAACTGCCCTTATCAACCTGGGCCGCCTATATCGGGGGAGCCGCCGACGTATTTGACGCCTACTCCGATCTGGAGGCACAATCGGGCCGCTTTATTGATCGTCAGACAATACGAACAAAGCGCAGAAAACGCTACAGCGAACTGGTCGCGGCCCAACCTATCTTGCCAGGCATTGTTGAGTATATTACGGCGGCAAAGCGGCTCGGTCTGCGGCTGGCCGTTGCCTCAAGCGGCACACGCGAATGGGTTGTCGGCAACCTCACCCGCCTCGCCCTGCTGGACTCCTTCGATTATGTGCGATGTGCTGATGACGTTGAGCGCGTCAAACCCGATCCCGCGCTCTATCTGGCCGCGCTCTCTGCCTTACAGATAGATGCACAACAGGCCATCGCTTTTGAAGATTCGCCAAATGGGGTGCGGGCGGCGCAACGCGCTGGCATCTTTTGCGTCGCTATTCCCAATCCTTTGACCAGCCAGCTACCATTGGAACACGCTGACCTGCGGCTGAATTCATTGGCCGATGTGCCGCTGGAAATGCTGCTCGCTCGTTTCTCCGATGCACCGCCCTCTCTTTCAATATAGCGTCGTGCGTTCGCAGTGCATGCTTTATCGCTTTTCTCCATCCAGTATTTATAATATTGCTTGCTTGATGTGACAGATAGGCATAGTTTAACGTTATAACTGTATACGTCTGTTTATTTGCTGCCTCTATTTTCTTGCTGGATGGTGACGTGGTGTGCGCATCCAGAGGCCGTTATTATTTTTATTTAGAAGAGAAAAAGATGCGTCAGTGCATGCGCTGCGGCAACGCTTGCAAGGAGACCTTCTGCGATAGCTGTCGGTCGTTCTTGCGCAGACAACTGCAAAAAAGTGGCGTAGTTCCTACAGATGTGTCTGCGTACGCCACATCTCCACTTTCAGCTGTCAAAGGGCCAACTGTCAAAGAGCCTGTTAGCGAAGATCCTGTAACTCCCCTGCCACCGATCGACGATCTCTATCTGATGCAGGTGGAGCAGATGTTGCAGGCAGACGAGCACAATCCGGTCACTCCGCTTCCACCCGTAAATGCTGCCTATCATATCGAGGTAGAACCGGGGCAGGCGGAACAGGCACTGCATAATTTGCAAGATGCCGCAAGGCGTATCGAAGCATTCGAGCAGAACAAGCAGCGCGGCCTGCATGCTTCGCGTCTCTCGCCGTTGCGCGATATTTCGGCAGATATCCAGCGCAACAGTACGCCTATCCCCCATACCGTGAATAAGAAGACATACGAGGAGATAGAGGATCTAGGGGATATCCCCGATCTCTGGTCCTGGCTTGCTGAGATACAGGACGATGAGGACGATGAGCTGACAGGGCTGGAAGAAAATAGTGTCGATCCTCTGACTTCGCGCCGCATTCCCCGCCGCGCCGAAGCCGTGCGTATTGAGGAAGCGGACCTCAAACGTGCTGTTTCCGATGGGCTGGCAACGACTTCCCAGGTGCAGATCTACAAACGGCTACAGGCCAGGCGGCGTCTCCGCGTGCTCTTTATCTGCCTGGCTGCTCTGGCGGTGCTGGCACTGATCGTTGATAGCGTGCTGGGTGCGTTTGTCCTGTGGCATGGCGTGAGTAGCACAAAAGCTGGTGCGCACGAGCCACCAACGTTTACGCTCTCATCAACGGTGGTCAACTACGGACAGAAAGTTACGCTCTCCATCCGCAATTTTCCTCCCTCGACGATGGTCTATCTGACGCATGATATCAATGAGCCGGTTAAAACGCTACCGGGCGGGAAATCTGTGCTTCAGGTGGGCAGCGATGGAGCAATCCAGGCCAGTACGCTGATCGATAGCAGCTGGGAGGCGGGATTTCATACGTTGCAGGCCGAGGATATGAAGACCCGCTATACAGCAAGCGTGACGTTGCGCGTCAACGGTGGCTCTCCCCAATCGGCCCGCGTCACTGTGAACACACAGACGCTCGATCTTGCTTCAGCGGTTCAGGGCAGCACGAGTATGCAATCGTTGCAGCTGCACAACTCAGGGAACGGTGCGGTTGCATGGGTGGCAAGCAGCAATCAGCCCTGGCTCCAGATGACGCCTGCTCAGGGGACGTTTAGCGACAGCCAGACGATTATGGTTGGTGGACAACGGGCCAATCTCCACCCCGGAGATTATCAGGGGACAATTACCATCACATCCAATGGCGGTTCGCCCATCACGATTAAGGTAAAGATGACCGTGCTTGCGCTACCGCCAGATGTTGGTGCGGTGCTGGCAATCACGCCCGCCGTGCTCTCTTATACGGCCACCGATGGCGCAATAGATCCGTCAGCCCAACATTTAACAATCAACAATCCGGGCAAGCGGCCGTTGTACTGGGCTATTTCGAGCAGAGCGATCGCGGCAGCAAATCAGGATGCAAGCGGCAACTCGGCGACGAACTGGCTTGGGGCCGATCACTCCTCCGGTATGGTCGCTCCCGGGAAAAGCTCAACAATTCAAGTGCTGGTTCATAGTGGCAACCTGCTGCCCGGCACATATCTCAGCACGCTGGTGTTTTCTG
>JAICIM010000319.1 GCA_025928885.1 Ktedonobacteraceae bacterium
ATTGCAGCTTGCAGAGATCGCTGTAAAGATGTTACACTAAAGCGTGTACACACCCATGCAAACAACCAAAGATGCACGATGGGCCAGGCTACATCTATGGCTCATCGTCCTGTATCTGGCAATTGCCAGCGTTATATTGCTGCTCAGCGGAGCCGGGCATCTGCGCCTCCTGAAAGAGATCAACACAACCTTTGGAGGCTTTTTCTGGGCCATCGATACAGATGGACAGATTGTGATCACCTCAACGCCTCCGCAACTCCCTCTCTTCGAACCTCCAACCAGTCCACTGCTAAACAGACTTCATATCGTCGCGGTGAATACTACCGCCATCACTAGAGAGAACGACACGGCATTAACGCATATCTATCAAAGTACTCATCCGGGAGACGCTATCACCTATACCATCACCACTGGCGACAAGGACAACACGGCCATCGTGACACGTCCAGTCAGCACGTTTACATGGGAGATGTGGTGGCAAAACTACGGTTCGGCGCTTTTAGCCGGGCTGAGCTGGCTGGTAATCGGTGCCATTCTGTTGCTCACGGCGAACGACTGGCCGGAGGCGGTTGAAGGTATGACCCTTCTGCCACCGGCGCTGCTTTTTCTGCTCTACAGCCACTGGGGAAACGTTCAGCAAGCCTATCCAACAGATCTCGTATTTCAACTGCTCTGGACACCAGCCTTCGCCCTCGCAGGTGCCGCCTTCCTTCATCTGAACCTGATCTATCGCCCGGAGGCACTACAAAATGCCCGCCGCTTACACATCGTGGATGGCATCCCCTATATCCCGTTGATCGTGCTTGTCTCTTACGAGCTGAGTTCGCTGCTGATCGCTGGTCAGGTTCCCACAAGCATCAACCTCACGGCCAGCCTGGGTTATGGAGCATTCGCACTCGTAAGCGGATTGTGCATTGGCATCTCCTCGCTGTGGCGTAGTGGCCTCATCCCACCACAGAAGCAGCTCCACAAACAACAGATACCGGCACGTATTCGTCAGCGCATCGGCAAGCTGTTGACGGTATGGATTGTGGGGCTGGTGCTGAGCTTCTGCCTGGAGATATTGCCTATTTTGTTGACCGGACACGCGCTGTTCGCTCTCCCAACCTTCACAATAGCAGCAGCCATCTTTCCCCTGTTCCTCCTCTCCACGATACGCTCACAACGGCAGCTGGACCGCCTGCACATCTCGCTGGAGCAGCTTGAGGAGGAGAAGCAGGAGCAACGGCAAACCTCCGGCAAGCTACAGGATGCGAATCAACGACTTGAACAGGCAACGTCGGTCTTATTAATGGCCGATGCTCATCTGCGCTCCCTGCTCTCACAGCGTATTCACGATCAACCTCGACAACAGGCATTGCGCATTCGCTCACTGCTGGGTCACTGGCAACACAAATTGCAGGTCGAGGCAGAACAAGATGAGGAGAGCAAAGTTGCAGCTCAACCTCTCATTGAAGTTCTGGGCAAAGTCCGCAAGATCAGCGAGGAACTGGAGAGTGATTTGACAGGGCTACAACTCCTGCTAGAGGATGCCTATCAGCGCAGTAGTCTTGGCCTCAAGCTGCATCTGGAAAAGCTGATCCGGGAAGATCTGCCGACGCGTTATCCCGAATCGCCACTCAAGGTCCAGGCCGATCTCTGGGCCTTAGACGCCTTTAGTGGGGATCTGGAACAGACAGAAGAAGGCGCAAAAATCGCAGAGACCATCTCTTATACCGTAACACAGGCCCTGCTAAATATCTATAATCATGCAGGTGCAACATTTGCAACGGTACGCACGACCTACACCAATAGCATACTTGAGATAACAATTAGCGACGACGGACGCGGCTTCGATCCAGAACGTATCCCGACCGAAAAAACCAGCCTGTTTAAAGCCAAACTCAAATTGCGAGAGATTGGCGGCACATTACTGGTCCAATCCAGTCCACGCTCCCGCCTCTCACGCGGCACCACCATTACATTGCGCATCCCCCCACTGCCCCAACGAGAAAAAAGCACAGCATCCGCACAGGATACAGGAGCTGAGATGGCAGCGATCGAGCGGCATCATCCCCAAACACAGCACTAACAAACAATCTTACAAGAGCGGCAAGACCGCTCCTGTCAGCTCTGCATCGTTACCAAGAGTTGCTGGCACAAGCTCCACCATGCTGCATACCCGCGATGAAGATCGGACAATCAGAGAACCACGCACACGGGAGAGCAGCAAATCGCTGGCACAATACTGAGCGCCGAGAATACCGCCGAGAATAAGGACGTTTGGCTCAAACAGGTCGATATATTTGGCAATGGCCGCACTGATGCAGCGGCTGATTTCGCCATAGACCTGAAGAGCCAGCGTATCACCACGCAGCGCCTCTTCCGCTAGCAACTGCGGGCTGAAATACTCGCGTCCAAGTAAACGCTGAACCAGGCTGCCCTCTTCGCCACGTCGTAGCGCACGCTGAACCCTCTTCTGGATGGCATCCATTGAAACCATTGTATTGATGCAGCCCTGTTTGCCACAACTACAACGAGGACCGCTGCTCGAAACGTTCAGATGGCAGATATGCCCGATGTACTGCTGAGTAGGATGTTCAACCTGCCCGTTGATCACCAGCGAGGCTCCGACAACAGCTTCCACGGCCAGGTAGAGCAGCCGCTTGAAGCCACGACCGGCCCCAAAACGTTGTTCACCTAGCAAAGCCGCATCGACATCAACCTGCAAGCGAGCAGGCAGTTCGTAGCGGCTTTCCAGAAAATCACACAGGGGAAAATTGTTGAGAGAAGGCAACAGTGGTATCAGAAGAGGACGACGCATTGTATAGTCAAGTGTACCTGGAATACTTACTCCTATTCCGCTCACCTGCCAGTCAGCAGAGCGAGCATAGGCCAGCATGCCATCAACGGCCCGCAAATACGGCTCAAGGGTTGCTGGCGCAGGACGCCCCCTCAGCGTTTTTGCATAGTTGCGCTGATGTACATGTCCAGAAGAATCAACGAGAGCAACGGTTGTCTTACTACCCCCAATCTCTATCCCTACCGCTACACGCCTGTCTGCACTCATGGGACTATACCCGCATTTCTACGTTCCAGTATTTAGCTAGAACATTCGTTCCTATTTCAACAGGGCTACAGCAATAGATGCGAGAGCGAACTCGTAGTTTCTACAGAAAGTATAAAGAGTTGGTCGAACATTTGTCAAGGTCATATGTTCCGAATATCCGTACTACCTACTCCGACGACAGGCAATTTTAACCACAAGCCGCTTTAACAGCCAGCAAACCACGCCGAAAATATGGGTAGAGCTTCAGCAACAATGCAATAAATACTGAAGTTGGCCTTGTCTGACGACCTGGAACATTATCCCCCGCTGGAATTCTTGATGCCGACGTGATAGAGTTAAAGAATGACAGAAAGAGCAACTACTGTAGAGTACATGAAGGAGCGCTATCATGTTTGGTAGAAACAAGCAAAAAAATAAGGCCGCCGAAAATAAAGTTGAATATACACCGACTGAATATACGCCAGAAGAAAGGGCAAAAATTCTGGGACAAAGCCATAGTATGTCCGATGAAGAGGGGGCGATGATCCAGCAGATGATTCGCGAGGAGCAGCATAGCAGTCGCCAGCTTTATATCCCACAAGAAGACCTCTCACAGGAGGCAACTACACGGATGAAGCCAGAGGTGGCACAGGTCATACAGGCGAGCAAAGTACGCGAGATCCTGCATATGTTCAACCGCGACTATCTTTATGGGCAGGGGCGCTTCGATGAGTACCAGGACGGCCTCATCCTGAAATGGGGTGATGGCTACTCGCGCAAGCATATCTGGATGACGGTGGAAGACAGCAATCTGATATTTGAGACCAGCCACTTCAAAAAGTGTGATAAACCCTACTGCAATGGCACCCACCATATCTTGCCACCCAATCTCTACACCAACGTCGATATCATCAACGCAGAGCTGGGTGAGCTATTCCGTCGTCCCGTCTACGAGCGTTCAGAGGATTAACTGTGGCAATCGCTATTCTTGCATTGGAAAAAGACCTCTTTTTTGCGGTCAAGATGCGCGATACCTTGCGCCATCACGACATGGAGGTCACAACGGTACGCACACTGCCCGCCCTGACCGAAAACCTGACAGCAGCGGAAAAACCGGCGCTGGTGATTATCGATATCGCCAGCAAGGGTGTAGACTGGGAAGGCGCGATCAGTCAGGCGCGAGAACAGGGATTGCCGGTTCTGGCCTTTGGCTCTCATATGGATCTGGAGGCACGCGCACGAGCGTTGCAGGCGGGAGCGCAAAAAGTTGTTGCCAACTCCAAATTTGCGCGTGATATGCCCGGATTGGTCACGCGCATGCTTCAGGAGCCGGTTGGAACGGCTCCACGCGATGAGGCAGATGAAGAGTAGACACGCGAGTTGCGTGTCTACTTTCTGTTCCGATTAGAAGCGGGGCAGGAATATGGTCGGCACCAGGCGATAGGCCACTGGAATGAACGAGAGCGCATATCCCAACGGGTGCTTCTCATAGGTGGCCTCCTGGCGGCGATAGGCCCAACGATTGCGGAAAAATGCTTTATAGGACGGCTGGGAAGGCTGGATTAGCTGTCGTGCAGAACGATAGCGAGGACGGTGGGCAATACGTCGGCTCATGCAAGCTCCTTTTTCAAGAAGATGTCAACCAACACAAAAAAGGTTCCTCTGACTTTTCAATCTACGTCAACAGAAACCTTTTTCTCTCAAGAACAATAAGCTCGACTAATTGAATGTGCAATAGTCAGAGAAAGCGATTAGTGGCCGCAGCCGCAGCTCCGAGACTCGCCGCCGTCATCGGCAGTCTTGAAGGAATGCCCACAACCGCAGGTCGAGACAGCATTGGGGTTGTTGACCGTGAAGCCAGCACCCATCAAGCTATCGACATAATCAACTTCGCTACCGCTGATATATTGAATACTCATTTCGTCGATAAAAATCTTGAAGTCTCCCATAGAGATCGAGGTATCACCCTCTTGCTCTTCGTCCAGGGTCATACCATATTGGAGACCAGAGCAACCTCCACCAGCGACGAAGATGCGGAGACCAAGAGCGGGATCATTCTCCTGCGTGATAAGTTCACGTACTTTTTCTGCGGCTACCGGAGTCACAGAAATTACATCTGTCTCTGTCACCACTTGCTGGTTCTGCTCGATCATGTATTCACCTCACTAGGATTTGCCTGACAAACCCATCACTAATCAAAGATAGATACCGAAGTTCTTAACAGCTACATTTCAAGCGTATTATATCCTACACAAAATGAAGCGTCAAGACAAACGATCTTCATAAACCAAAACGCTGTTGCACCCGAATAATATTCCCTAATAGTTCGGGAGTCGTGGGAGGTACACCAAAAAGCATATCTCCGCGTGGTTCCTGTGCGCCAGCCAGCTTGATAATCGCATTTGAGGCCGACCAGCCCTGCGCAATCAGATGCGCACCCAGGCCGCAAACGGTCGCCGTTGCAAAAGATGACCCGCACCAATCCGCCCAGCCCGATGTATTCTGCTCTCCTTCAGGAAAGGTGGGCGAAATGTACAGGCAGCGCACGGCATCTGGTAACGCGTTCGCATCCGTTTCGCCATAGCTATCACCGCCAAAAGAGGCCACGCCGCTTTCAAGAGGTGGCACATTGGCAACGTTGGCAAAACCGGATGGAGCAAACTTACTATTGACGGAGGTCACGCTCAACGTCGTCTCATAGCGGGCCGGGACGCGTGGTGGACGGCGCGTTGCCCGCTGCTGCGCCGGGTGGGTAGAATCATTGCCAGATGCCGCCACCACCAGCGCTCCATGCGCATATAAACCCTCAAACAGCAGACGTACCCCCTCTTCAATATGGTTGAGGACGCGCGTAACTCCATGCAATTGTGTCGTCGGCCACTGGCGATGATCGAACCAGATATAGGGCAGGCGGCGAATATCAGGCATGATGGTCAGGCTGAGATTGATCACCAGGCGACGAATAGAGCCAGCGACGAGTTCCCGTTCCAGGTCGGCGAGAGCTGCGACCAGATTATAGAGATCACCGCCACCGAAATCATTCAATACACGAATGAGGCGAATGCGGGCGCGTGGAGCCATATCGCGGATCAATCCAGCAACGGCGAGGCCATGATCAGGCATCAAATAATAGCGCGAATCGGCATGGCGGTCGCGCCCGGTACGTACATCATTGGTCAGGGTATAGCGATCATACTCGACGACAAAAGAGCCATCTTCATTGCGCAGATCTGTCGCCAAACGCTGTAAGAGCCAGTTGCGACGAAATTCTGGACGCGTTGAAGCTCCAAGAATGCGATCGGGATGCACCGCCGTATCGAGGACAGCAACCAGCACATCCTCTGCGCCTTTAGAATCAAGTGGAATAGTGGTATCCAGCAAGCGCAGATGCCAGCCAACCAGGGCATTGCTGGGAGCAGGAACATCCAGCGAAGGAGAAGGACGGGGAGGGAACGCTGGTCCGCCGTCTCCGTAAAAGAGAGGAGCAGCCGCCGTCACGAGCCAGTTTGGCATAGCCGATACAATGTGTAAGCCCTGCTGTGCGAGATGTTCTAAATGGGCCTGAAGATAAGAGAGTGCCATCGGGACCGGATCTGTCACCGACGCATCCATATGCCGTGTATGAAAAAAGATAGCAAGCAGTGGCTGTTTACGATGCAACCCGAAAACGAATGAACGACGACGCACAGGCGGCATCGTGGGAACCTCGCTCCAACGCCCGTGAGTGCCGTAAGCTTCTAGAGCGAGACCATACTGGGCCAGAAATTCATTTAACCGGGTCCGAACCTGTTCAACCAGCAGGTCTTGCGAGTCATCGACGGGCAGACGAGGTAGGCGGACAATCACAACCATTTCACCAGGAATCCAGTGAAATAGTTCGCCTGGCGTTCCCATCAAGTCAGTTGAACTACGAGACATGCACGATAATTCCCCCCTCCACACAAAGTGGTGTTCAAGTTTGTGCGGTGCTGCACATGCGGGTGGACGCAACGAGGCTTCAATGAAGCGTACCCTCCCCTCGGCATTCTATTATAGCTGAGCAGGCAATGCGAGACAATCAGCAAAAATGCCTACTGCATCGGAGCCACATTCAATAGAAGCATGCACACACATACATGTAATGCTGCCAGCACAATGATTATGGGAATAACGTACGCAGATCATCTCCATTGAACAAAACACAGAGAACAGCTACAACCCCTGCTTGCTCCAGAGCGCAAAGAGCTGGATGGTATCATTCACCAACTGTTCCAGGGGAGCTAGCGCGACATACTCCTCGACAGAATGTTCATCGGCAACGCCGGTCGAAACGGTAAAGACCCTGACGACGGGACGAAACCCGCTGGTATCGCTGCCAATAAAGGTTGGTTGTAGATGCAGCGTCGCTCCACGCTCCATCAGCACGCGCCGATACATCTGCAAAAGTGGTTCGTCGAGATCAAGCGCATATCCGTTAGAGTGCGTCTGGAAACGTACTTCAGCGTGACCACCGGCTTGAGCTGCCGCCTGGACAAACGCATCCTGAATAGCCTGTTTATAACTCTGGCGTTCCTCCATCGGCTCAAAGCTGCGCATCTCGCCTTCGATTTTGAGGGTATCAGGAATCGCGTTGCGGGCGCTTCCTCCGCTGATGCGCCCGATTGCAATACGGGTCTGGTCTTCAGCGAGAGAGCCATGCGGATAGTTGGCGGCACGAAAGATCGCAATCGCATCGACCGTGTGTGTCAGATCTTTGCCCGGATGACCTGTACGTCCGGTGATGGTCACATCAAACGCCTCGTACGCAGCACCTTTGGAGACCACAACGCCCGCCTCAAACGCATTATCAAACACGATCCCATCTTTCACGTTCCATTTTGTCGCTTCAAAATTCGCTACGCCGCATAGACCTGCCTCTTCCTGCACCGTGAAAACGAGGACAAGCGGCGGATGTGGCAAATCTTGCTCAAGCGTACGCCGTAGCGCTTCCAGAATAATCGTGATGCCAGCTGCATCATCCGCGCCCAGGTTGGTTGAGCCATCGCTATA
>JAICIM010000023.1 GCA_025928885.1 Ktedonobacteraceae bacterium
AAACACTGGGTTACGACGCAGGAGCGCCTGAATAAATCGATCACAGCAATCGAGCAAGAGCTGGAAGAGCGCCTGAAAGAACTGGAAGCAGAGGGCAAGTTGCTGGAAGCTGCTCGTTTGAAGCAGCGAACTAACTTCGATATCGAGATGTTGCGCGAGACAGGGTTCTGCTCCGGCGTCGAGAACTATTCGCGCCATCTAGCGGGACGAGGGCCGGGCGAACAACCCTGGACCCTGCTCGACTACCTACCCAAAGATTTTCTGCTTGTTGTGGATGAGTCGCATGTCGCCCTTCCACAGGTACGTGGTATGTTTGCCGGTGATCGTTCGCGCAAACAGGTCCTGGTCGATTACGGCTTCCGTCTGCCATCAGCAATGGATAACCGTCCCCTGACATTCACCGAGTTTGAGCAGCATTTAAGCCAGGCGCTCTTCGTCTCTGCTACCCCAGGACCATTCGAGTACGAACATAGCCAGCAAGTTGTCGAGCAGTTGATTCGCCCGACTGGTCTGATCGATCCTGAAATCAGCGTCCGTCCCACCAAAGGCCAGATCGACGATCTACTGGCGGAGATTCGCCAGCGCGTCGAGAAAAGTCAGCGCGTTCTGGTCACGACCCTGACCAAGAAGATGGCCGAAGATCTTGCAGACTATATGCAAGAACTGAATATTAAGGTTCATTACCTGCATTCGGAGATCGACACGATCGAACGCATCGAGATCTTACGTGACTTACGCCTGGGGGTCTACGATGTCGTGGTGGGCATCAACCTCCTACGTGAGGGCCTCGATCTACCAGAGGTTTCGCTGGTGGCGATTCTGGATGCCGATAAAGAGGGATTCCTGCGCTCTGAAGGCTCGCTGATTCAGATGATTGGCCGCGCTGCTCGTCACGTCGAAGGCAGTGTGATCATGTACGCGGACAACACGACAAGATCAATGCAGCGAGCCATCGATGAGACCAATCGCCGTCGCACACTCCAGACAACCTATAACGAAAGACATAACATCACTCCAAGAGGCATTAAGAAAGAGATCAAAACGCTCTCTGAGCGCATCAAAGCGATGAGCGGATCAGACGGCGCAGGGGCCGATAGCAAAACCGTCGCAGCAACTCTAGCGGGGATTCCGAAAGATGAAGCGCTGCGCTTGATTAAAGACCTCGAATCACAGATGCGGTCCGCCGCGAAACAGCTAGAATTCGAGAAAGCCGCCCAGCTGCGCGACCAGATTATCGAGATCAGGCGACTGATGATCGAATAGTTCAAAGTAACTGGATACAAAGCATACCGCGTCGCCGCCTGTAACGGGCGGCGACACTTTTATGCAAAAATCGAGTATAGTATACAATGTGTTTCTACTCACTTTAACACGAAAGGATCACCAGTGAATGTCTCACCATCATGATACACACGATAACCACGAGCCGACGCAGCAGGAGTATTTAAGCGGTCCGCAAATCCTACCGCATCGCGTTCAACCAGATATGACCGTGGCCGACCTGATCGACCAACAATTTCAGGCATACAATGCGGCTCGCTTGCATGAAGCAGCTCGTCTCTATACAGAAAAGATACTCTCCCCCGAAGCCAATACCACCGTGGGGCTAACGATGGCAGGAGCCTTAACGCCAGCAGGATTGGGCGGGTGCCTGATTACATTAATGGAATATGGATTTATTGATTTCATTATTAGTACAGGCGCTAACCTCTACCATGACATGCATTATGCACTGGCAATGTCATTGCATCGTGGAGATTTTCGTCTGGACGATACAAAACTCCAGGAAGAAGGCGTCATTCGTATTTATGATATCTTATTTGAAGATAAAGTATTACTTGACACCGATTCCTTTGTTCGTGAAAGCTTAAAAAGCCTTCCCAATCGACCCATCTCTACATCTGAACTGCATTATCATTTAGGAACCCAGCTTCTCAAAGCAGGCGTCAAACCTGAGTATTCAGTCCTGGCGCAGGCGGCAGCCTGGAACGTTCCCATTTATACCTCTTCGCCGGGCGATTCCTCGATTGGCATGAATGTCGCACGGAATGCATTAGAGGGCAGTCTGCTCACCCTCGATCCGCTGGCTGACGTGAACGAGACAACAGCAATCGTGCATCATGCCGAGCGCAACGGAGTGCTGATACTTGGCGGAGGCAGTCCCAAGAATTTCTATCTGCAAACACAGCCACAATTATGGGAGGTGCTGGGCATACAAAAAGGCGGACATGATTACTTCATCCAGATCACAGCCGACGCGCCCCATTGGGGCGGCCTCTCCGGCGCAACACCCTCTGAAGCCGTTTCCTGGGGCAAAATCAAGCCAGATCAACTGAAAGATGCCGTCGTGATTTATGGTGATTCCACTATAGCTCTACCCCTACTGACTGCCTATGCAGTCAGCAAGGCGAAGCCGCGCCCACGTAAGGAGCTATACGGCAAGCGAGAGGCTCTGCTCACTGAGCTGAAGGTAGCATACGAAGCGGGGAAAAAAGTCCGGCCATAGGACCATAATTTTACCTAATAACAACCTGCTTTTCTTATTAGGTAGATACCTCAATAACATTTAGGTACAATGCCTCCCCCTATTTTGGGGGAGGTAGGAACTGGCAATTAGGTAGAACAGCCTTTGTCATTAGATACAAAATTCGGCGTTTTCCTTTGCATTAGCTTGACAACCTAATGTATAATACCATCCGGTGTGTCTTTTCCACCTGAGATACTGTTAAGTGGCTGCGGCTGCTTCCTATGGCAGCCCGGTCCGAACCTACCCGATGAGGAGGGAAACGCGATGCTTGTTCATCTGATGTTAGAGCTTTACAACTGCGACCGCGAACTGCTCAGCAACGAGCCATTGATCCGCCGCGTGCTGGATGAGTATCCTGGTCGCGTGGATATGGAAAAAGTCAGTCCAGTCCATCTATATGATATAGAGACCTCGAATCCGCTAGATGCCGGGCTTTCCGGTTTTGTTGTAATCGCACAGAGCCATATCAGCCTCCATGCGTGGCCGGAATATGGCGAGGTTGACATCGACATCTGCTCGTGCAAAGAATTTAGCCAGGAAGATGCTATTGCCTTTGCGAAAGAGATGTTCCAGACCGACGATGTAGAGTCCCATTTCGTGGTTCGCGCCACCCGCTCTCTTCGTCCTGAAGAGCCTGATCCTGTCCGTTTCGCCGAAGCAATGGCAACACGCCGCAATCGCACCGCAAGCATGGTACATGCGGAGGTGGGCTAAAGGCAATAAGAGAAAGGCGAAGAGTACCTTCGCCATAAGCCATGCAGATTATGGGGGGTGAGAAGGTTTCCAGCAAGCATCGCCGGAAGTCTTCTCACTTCTGTATTTTGCCCCTCCTCCCTTCAACTGGTCTTGACGACCATTTTTTTCTGTCGAAAAATAGAAGGTACGCGATGAAAAACACTCTTTATTGATCTACTACGAGGTCACATAGATAACAATGGAAGATCTAACAATCACACAGTTTGGAGCGCCCGACGCGCCCTATTGCCAGCAGGAGACAGCCAGAGTTACCATCATTCCGGCCCCACTCGAATACAGCGTGTGCTATATGAAAGGCACCGAATATGGGGCGCAGGCCATCCTTAACGCTTCGAGCCAGATGGAACTGTACGACGAGGAGTTGGATTGCTGCCCTATCGAAACAGGCGTCTATACGCGCCCAGTGCTTGATTACAGCGGGATGGACCATGCAACAGCGCTCAAAGCAACGGGCGATGCGGTGCGTGAAGTGCTCAAGCGTGGTCAGGTGCCTTTGACGCTGGGAGGCGAACACTCGCTCTCTGCCCCCGTCATTGCCGCCGTCCACGAACAGTATCCCGATCTCACTGTTGTGCATATCGACGCGCATGGCGATCTACGCGACGAGTTTGAGGGAACCCCGCTCTCGCATGCCAGCATCGAACGCCGCGTTGTGGATATGGGTATTCCACTGCTCGAAATCGGTATTCGCAGCTTCAGTCCCGAAGAAGCCGCCTTTATGAAGACACAGCCCGATGTCGCTATCGTCTGGGCCTATCAGATGGCAAAGGGACTGGCAAAGATCCCCTGGAAGCGGCTGGGAAAACACACCTATGTTACCATCGACCTTGACGCCTTCGATCCAGGTGAGATGCCAGCTGTCGGCACACCGGAGCCGGGCGGCCTCTCCTGGTATCAGGTGCTCGACCTCTTTCGCGAGATCTGCCAGCGCACTACCATTGTGGGTATGGACGTTGTTGAGCTTTGCCCGATGCCGGGGCAAGAGCGGGCGGATTTTATGGCGGCCAAGCTGGTCTACAAAATGATTGGCTATCGGTGGTGTGACCGCTAAAGGGGTACTATCGTCTCTACAAAGAGAAGATGAAGGCAAATTTGCCGATAATCATATACTATGAAGAGGAAAGCAGCAATGCATGTAAACTTTTTCAAGGAGTTAGATATTCGGGCAAATGGATCACCTTCCAAAAGACGACACAAGCGCAACAGGAGCTAAAACGAGGAGCGTATTCTTCATTCTCGCTTGCTGTGGCCTGTTGCTTCTGGCCCTGAGTAGTTGTGATCCAACGCCTCCATCATCGAGCAGTCACACACAAAACAGAACATTTACAGGTTCATCGACTCAACCGATTACATACAGTAGCAGCCCATCCGACGTACTCATCCGTACGTTTTATGGCGGTGGCCTCAATGGATCGTTCTCGTTTGATCCACAGGTCAGCATCTATGGGGATGGCAGCTATATTCTTGGGCTGGATCGCCAGGGCAAGTTAACAACTGAAGAGCTACAACAGCTGCTCAATGCGCTGGTCAACACCTATGGGCTGCTAAACTTTTCACAACAGCGCTTTTCTGATGTTCAGGATGAAAATGCAACCTTTCTGGAACTGGCATTCAACGGCAAACAGGAAGAACTGGTCTACGGCACCACGAACAGCAACCAGGACGAATATCAGCGCTTAGGGCAGGCACTCACGGCCATTAATGAGGCGCTCAAAGGCTCGACGCAGCCATATAAAGCCTCAGCGGTCTCATTGCTCGTACGACAGACCTTCAGCCCGGATCTGCATACCCGCATCCCATCCTGGCCCTTAGCGGATTTCACGCTGGCTCAGGCCGCCATCTATGAATGCGGACCGGTGCCACCCGATGAGACCAGCCAGAATGCAGAAACAGCCTGCCTGAAATTTGTGATACCAGAACACGCCATTTTGCTCAACGGAGCGCAAGCGCAGAGCATTCAAGGGGCGCTCTCAGGATCGCAAGGAGATTTCACAGAGCAGGATCTGTACTACACTGTTTTTCTCCGCCCGCTACTGCCTGACGAAGCAGCCAGCAAAATGCTTGCAATGTTTGGCAGCGATCAGGAAATATTTCGAGGGGTGCCATTGTTATCAGGTAAGGTACCGCCAATACCGAGCCAGACAGCCTCATAAATATCCAGGGCGGCCCTTCTTTTTGATTGTAAAAAGAACATGTGGTGGTTGATAAAGCAACTCTAACAAAGGCAGAGTTTCAGCCAGGGAAGTGTCTCGCAAACATCGAAGTATGTATGGTATACTGTAGCAGGCGTACCCCCTTGCAACAAACACTTCCTTGCAGGCGGCTCGACCGCAGGTAGAACGCAGTGAGTTCATTAGCAGTCTGAATAGCAATGATGTTAGAACGGACTGTACAGCAAGCTTATCAGGGATAGGTGCGGAACGACCAGAGGGAGGAAGCAAGAAGACTTGCGGATCTGACCACCACAGACAGTAATCCCCATATGGTTTTACCATGAAAGGAATTATGACCAGAGAATACAATAAGCCAAGACGAAATGACTCGCGTCCACCATTTCGCCAGAACTCCTCATCAAACAGATACGGAGAAGAGCAATCTTCACGCCCTGGTCGCCCTCGTCTCAATCGCGAAATCGTAGATCGCGCCTGGGAGCAGGGAGCGCAAACCCAGCATGCGGATTATCGACCGCGCAATGGGCAGCAGGGCCGACAAAACAACTGGCGCGGCAATCAGCCAGATAACTCCCCTTATCACAACGGTTCTGGCAATAACAGACCCTATGGCAATCGCCAGTCTTCGTATGGTTCTGGTGGCAACAGACCCTACGGCAATCGCCAGCCTGCATATGATCAAAACAGGAATCGCCAGGACAACTACCAACAGGGCGGCTCGCCAACCAATGGCTATCGGGGTACACCACAGCAGCCTTTTAACCAGCAGGACAGGTATCAGGGCAGACCATCAGGCAATCGCACCAATGGGGATCGGCCATCCTATCAGCGGAACTATCCCCAACGTGGCGCACCTGATACGCGCAGAGAATACCGGCCCTATGATAATCGCCGCCCTGGAGAAGCGGGGAGAAACGGCCACCGTCCCGCTTACGAAGAGCATTTCGAGGGCGATTACGAACGGTACGACTACACAGAGACGGTTCGTGACCACAACAATCGCACCTACGAGAAGCCGCAACGCAACCACCGTCCCAATCGCAGCGAATCGCGCCCACCGGAACGGGAACGGCATGTAACGCGTTTACCTGATGGCCGCGTGCTGAAAGGTTCGCGACCGGAACAGCGGAAAAAGGCTCAATTCTGGACGGGGGTTGCCAGTGATACCGACGAACTCATCCAGCACATTCCTGAACCACCCGTTAACGACGTAGCCAGTGCTGATGAAACGCAAGAGAAAAAAGCGCGAGCAAAAAAGCCTCGCACGGCCAAAGATGGGGGGCGCGAGAAAAAGAGTACCCCAGCGAACATGAAACCATCTCAACGCGGTTTTAAGTGGCCGGCACCGTAAACACGCCAGTAAAGAGCAACAAAAGGTGTTCAGTTTCGAAACTGGACACCTTTTGTTGCTTCAGCTCATCACTGACATGTCTCTACCATCTGCTGGATCTGACACTCTGATAGAGACATCAACACAGAAAACTTGATAGAATATAGTAATAGGCAAAGTAATTTACACATGTAGCGGAGAAGTCCGATGCTTTATCCCAGTTACCTTCAACTCTACGAAAGCGGCGAACTGGCAAAACGTGCCGCCAGCGCCTGGGAAGTCTTGCGCAGTTGTACTATCTGTCCACAGAATTGCCGCTGCGATCGCATTGCAGGGAAAACAGGGGTTTGTCACTCAGGAACTGAAGCGATAGTGGCCTCGTGGAACATCCATCGCCGCGAAGAGCCTCCCATCAGTGGCACACGCGGCGCAGGCACCATTTTCTTCGGCTATTGCCAGGCCCGTTGTACTTATTGTCAGAACTTCTCGCTCAGCCAGGGCGGCCTGGGACATCGTGTGGGGCCAGAGCGCCTGGCCGATATGATGCTCTACCTTCAGAAAAAACGCTGCCATAACCTGGATCTGGTCACGCCAACCCACTTTGTGCCACAGATCCTTGCCGCGCTCGTGATCGCCTGCGAGAAAGGACTGCGACTCCCTCTCGTATACAATTGCGCAGGATACGAAAATCTGGCAACACTGCAACTACTGGATGGAGTTGTGGATATCTATCTTCCTGACGCCAAATATGCCGATAACAAACACGCGCTCCGCACCTCAAAAATGCCCCGATACGTCGATTATAACCACGAGACCCTACACGAGATGTATCGTCAGGTGGGACCGCTCCAACTCGACGAAGAAGGCATTGCCCGGCGCGGCTTGCTTATCCGTCATCTGGTGATGCCAGAGGATATCTCAGGCACGCGCGACGTGCTCCGCTGGATAGCGGAAGAGCTTGGCCCGGATACCCCGATCAGCTTGATGGATCAGTACTTCCCGGCCTGGAAGGCTGTCAACGATCCGATCCTGAATCGACGGCTCTCCTGGAAGGAGTATCGCACCGCGCTGGATGCGCTCGACGAGTTCGATTTCACAGCGGGCTATGTCCAGGAGGATCTCATTGAGGTAGACACAACGGCAGACCTGTAAAGACGAAAGAGAACTTCCTGTTAAGCACATGAGTAATCTACTGGTCTTGGACAACACACGCTATAATCTATATGGATTAAAGACTCTTACGCGCTCATACGAAGACTTGTAGGGGGATCATCTTTCCGCAAATCTGGCCCATTCCAGGGGGAGCGAATGCAATCGCCGGACCAATAGCTGCCCAAAAAGTCAGGTTATCAGGAATGCATACAACGATGTGTACGTGCTCCATCCTATGCTCGTGCTGCGTACGTCGGGCCAGAAGATATACGAAATGGAGAATCATACATGAATAGAACGGCCACTTTGAGCCAACTCTTTGCCGGTATCCAGGATGATCTCGCCCTGGTCGATAAAACGTTTCAGGAGCGAGCCACATCCAGCCTCCCGCTCCTGAACTCCGCCTCCATGCATGCACTCGCCTCACCGGGCAAACGTCTACGGACCGCCATCACCCTCCTCTCAGGCAAATTGAACGATTATCGCCTCGACAAGCTCGTTCTGCTGGGAGTCGCTTACGAAATGCTTCATCTCGCCACACTGATCCACGACGATATCGTCGATGAAGCCAAAACGAGGCGCGGCAACCCGACGATCAACGCCCTCTGGGGAGATAAAATCGCCATCCTGCTTGGCGACTACTATTTCGCAAAAACCGCCGGTTTGATTGCCGATATCGAAGACCCCCGCATCGATCACCTCTTCTCAGATACCGTCGCCACCGTCTGCGAAGGCACCATTCTTGAAATGATGACCGCTGGCAGCATCAATCTGACGGTCGATACCTATTACGAAAAAATCAAACATAAAACAGCCTGCCTGATTGCTGCTTGCAGCAAGGGCGGCGCGATCGTCAGCGGAGCATCCGACCGGGATATCGAACTGCTCTATGATTATGGCTTTCATCTGGGCATCGCATTCCAGATCATTGATGATATCCTTGACTATACCGAAGATCAATCAACGATAGGGAAACCGGTCGGCAACGATCTGCGCCAGGGGATGGTGACGCTCCCTCTGATCTTTGCGTTACAGGACTCGTCGCAGAACGGCTATCATCAACAGGTTCAGGATCTGCTCTCCGGCGGCACACAGAAGGAAGAAGATATTCAGAAAGTGGTCAACTGGGTCGTGCAGGGCAATGGTATCAAGCGAGCGTTTATGGATGCACATGCATACGGCAACAAGGCCCGTGAGGCTCTCTACCACTTTCCACCATCGCCAGAACGCGACGTACTCGACGAGCTGATCGATTTTGTTCTGGCGCGTAAACAGTAGAAGGCAACAACAGATGAGTTCGAGAACATCATTAGAGGCAAAATTTCAAGCCACCGGCGGCAAACGTTCCTATGTACAGCGTCTCTTCGGGCGCATTGCGGGCATCTACGATTTAATGAATCGACTGATGAGTTTTGGCCTGGATCGCTACTGGCGCAAAAGGGCCGCCCGCTATCTCGCGCTGGCTACCGGGGAGACCGGCCTCGATCTCGGTGCCGGAACCGCTGATCTCTCCATCGCCGCGATTCGCCAATCCGGCCCGAACACCCACATGATTGGCATGGATATTACGCCAGAAATGTTGGAGGAGGGCCGCAAAAAGATCGCTCGCCTGGGTCTCCAGGACCAGATCGAGCTGCGCACCGGGGACGCCGAACATATCGATCTCCCCGACAACAGCGTTGATGGCTGCTGCTCAGCTTTTATGGTGCGCAATCTCACCGACATCAGGCAGGGATTCCGCGAGATGCTCCGGGTTGTCAGGCCAGGAGGGCGCGTGGTGTGTCTGGAAATCAGCCATCCTCCTGGCAAAATTTTCGGTGGGCTTTTCTATTTCTACTTTTACAAGCTGGCTCCCCTATTCGGCACTATCATAGGAAAAGCCTTTGAAGAATACAATTACCTCCCAAATTCACTCACAACATTTCCTGATGCGCCTACATTACAAAAAATTATGGAAGAGGTGGGATGGAGCGATGTACGCTTCTATCGTTTGAGCGGTGGGATTGTTGCGCTTCACGTAGGAACGAAAGCATAAAAGCGCCTGTTTACCAGCAGATGCATTAGCATGGTAAACAGGCGCTTTCTCTTCAAATGAAGAGGTAGGATCGCTTATTTATAGCAACCCTCTACTCAAAATGACTATTGCAATCAAACATACCAGGATGCCAGCCAGCCACACGATCGACTGCAACTGCTCATTGCGTGGTTCCAGCGGGGGCAATTCTTCTGGTTTAGGCAACATGTTACTCGGATCATCGTCATCATCCATTCCAGTTGCTAAGAGACCAGGCAAGACTTGAGCCACGCTATCCGGGATATCCTGCGAGACAACAGAAACAGTGCTCTGAAGCAGCGCGGGCCGCTGCGGTCCTGCCGAAGCGCTGATCAGGGTTTCATTTTTCGGTGTAATCGTGCCGCTCACAGAGCGTAGCCCCAACAGCTCCTGCCGCAACTCCAATGGATGCTGATAGCGCTGGTTGATAAGCGGGCGCAGCCCTTTCATCAGAATGTTGTCAAAGGCCGATGATACATTGGGATTCAGTTTCTGAGCAGATGGTATGATCGTACCGTTATTGCCATTAGGAGTACTTCCCGTGACGGCATAATAGGCGGTGGCAAGCAAGGAATAGAGGTCGAGGCGCGGATCGATGGTGCCACGCGCCAGCTCGGGAGCCATAAATGGCGAGAGTTGCGTCCGATCAAGGCCCGAAATAAACTGGGTCGCCCCGCCGGCCATGATAACCGAAAAGTTGGTCAGAAGATACTGACTGCCCGAAAGACTCATCACAATATGCTCCGGGCGAATCAAGCCGTGGACCAACGGTGGAGACTGCTGAGATAGGAGATCAAGCAGCTCAATGATCTGCAAGCAGCACTCAACGACCTCTTGCTCTGCCAATGGTCGTCCCGTTCGGCGCATCCGGGCCTGCAAAGACTCTCCCTCGAAAGCTTCAAAGACGAAGAAGTTCTGCCCCTGATCGCTGAACGCATCCCACAGGGTAGGAATGCTGGGATGCCGTCCAACGGAGGTTAAGGCCATCGTCGCGGTACGCAGCATAGATTGCACCATCATAGAGTTGCTCTCAGGCACCACCAGTTCACAAATCATCACCTGAGAGCCGGAGCGCTGGGCATCCTGGGCAATCCACATCGCCTCGTGGACGCCAGAGAGCCAATCCTGGCGACCGTGCAACTCACGCAAGCGGTAACGCCCGTTGCGCAACATCGCCCCCGGAGCAAGCACGCGCTGATCTCTCAGAGCATCGGAAATATCACCCGTAATCGGCAGTGGCAATTGCTGAGATGGGATACCCTGATTTGGAGAAGAGATACTGGTAGAGGCTCCATCCCTCTCAAGATGACCTGGGCGCAGAGGTGCCGACGAGATAGGTCCGAAGTCCGTTCCCGGCAGAGGTGTGACGGGAGAAGACGAGAGCGGCCCCTGTGGACGCGACGGAATATTGCTTGCAGGCGCACGGTCAAGCGGCGGCAGACCAGGAGAGGTTTTTTGATCGAAATTCATCGATCCTTGCAACCCTCCAAACGAAGGTGAGGCTGGGAAAGGCGTCTCGGGCGACCGAGAGAAGGCGGAGGAAGAGAGCGGATCAAAATTAGGCGAACTCATGGACGGGCCGAACGGTTGAGATGGGGGAGAAAAAGAGGAACCACTATCCTTTCCCCCCTTCATTGGTGGCAAGCCTGGTGCCGAGAGATCTGCCCTTCTATTCGACTGAAATCCCTCATCGATATCCAGCGGTGGCAAAGGTGGTAAAGTTGACGATGGCCTCGGCGGAGGAGTTGGTTTCCCCTGATTCGCACCTCGCGCCCCCTTCAATACATCATTATTGGGCGGCGACGGTAGAGGTGGCAGCGCTGAAGATAGTTTTGGTAAGGGTGCTTGTGTCCCCTGATTTGCCCCCCTCGTCTGATGGGGCATGCGTACCTGAAGGCCGCAACGAGGACAGGGATTTTTGCTAACATCCCCTTCATGACCACAACGCGGACATAACATATGTGTATCTCTCTCCCTGAATAAACCAGTACATTCAAATACGCGGATTTTCTCCTGTCTGGCCGCTTTACTCACCCATCCGAACCAGATGGAATGATCTCCTCATCCAGGATCATGCAGCAACTTGATAGACACTTATCAATACACCCGAGATGAGATTGCATGATGATGGCAGGAAGTCGAGGAGCAATCGCCACACGATACGTCAATCAGCGGCCAGAAATAAAACCAGATAGGTAGAAAGGAAATGCCTGATAGGCAATATCAGATACATCAAAATAGCCATAACAACCAAAAGGAAATAGATAGATGAGAGTGTCTTGCCATGTGCCGACAGATAACAATCATCAGGCAATCACCAGGCCAGAGGCAACAAAGCCTCCTGGTAGCAACCAGCTACAGATATAGTTACGCATCAAGTATAGTAGAAGGAAAACAGGGTGTCAATTATCCTACTCTGTTTTCCTAGCCATATACTCCTATGCTCTCGACGCTCGCATGTGTCTCCTCATGCTTAACGCTTCGTCTTGCGACCGATGGGAGCCAAACCTGTGAGGAACTGCTCCAGCATTTTTGCCAGATCGTGCAGTTGAGTCGCCTCCATCACAGAAATTTCATGGCCGGGATGGGCCACATGGTAGAGCAGCTGCACGGCGGGATGTTTTGTTTGCGTCACAGCTTCAGTGGAAGCAGAGCCAAGCAAAGAGGCCCGTAAAGCATCGACGCTGGCATTCACCTCTTCGAGCTGTGTAATATCAATAAAGCTGGCCGGTTTAGGAGCCGCCTGCCCCTGTTTTTCAGCAGTTCGCATGATCTCCCATTGGCGTCTGGCCTGTTTTCCAGCGGAACAAAAACAAAATTCCGGGTTGGCGGGATCAGAATTTTGCAACCCGGTATCGTCGCAGATCGGGCAGATAGGCATACATCTACTCCTCTATAGCGCCCTATACACAATGAGAACGCAATCAATGTCAAGAAAAGCGCTGATGTTCGCTCAAATAATCTTTCAGCATGCTCTCACAATCAAAGGCCATATGCCCAAAGGCATCGCCCGGCGCTTGCCAACATGTGCTTCCTTCGCCAGAGCCATGCTCATTACCACCAACGATTGTTCCCTTATACGCAAGAGCGACAGCACGAAAGCGCGGATCACGTTTCAGCCCAGAATAGACGCCAACAAATCCAGTAAGCTGTACATCGTATCCTGTCTCTTCACGAGCTTCGCGCAGCACGCCTTGCTCAACAGTTTCGCGATAGTGAACGATCCCTCCTGGAATGGTATAGCCCAGGCCATCTGAGCGATCAATCAACAAAATTTTACCATCACGCTCAATAATCACACAAGCGCTCAAAATAGGAGAGATCTGGCCCAGCGTGAAGAGCGCGATCAGGCGAAACGCCAGACCTGCCAGTATCCCTTTAATCTTCTCGATCATGTTCCGTCTTTTCCTCTATGATACCTTCAGAAGCCCCGGGATTTTGTGAGGGTGGGTTCTGACGTTGGTGTATAAGAGAGACCACTTGCTGCCCCGCCAACATAAATGCCTGCGCAACGGGCGAATCGGGCAAACTGATAATCACTGGATGGCCTTTATCTCCACTGACGACCGCTGCAGGATCGAGAGGGATACGTCCCAGCACGGGCAACGTATCCAGCGCTGATCGCGCCTCCTGGCTACGGGGAAATATATCGACCTGTCCTCCACAATGAGGACAAAGAAACCCATCCATATTCTGGACAATCCCCAGGACCGGAACCCTGCTCTGCTGAAACATGGCAAGAGCTTTTGCGGTATCGATACGAGCGATATCTTGCGGCGTCGTCACCAGGATGGCACCATCAAGGTGGATCTCGCGACAGAGGGTGGCCTGCGGCTCACTTGTGCCGGGAGGGAGATCAATCAGTAAATAGTCGAGCGCACCCCAATCTACAGAATGGAGCAATTGACGGATCAGCATGCCCAGCACATCAGGCATGGGCGCAACAGCCTGTTCCTCACCAATGAAAAAGCCAACCGACATAATTTTTACCCCATAGCGAACAAGGGGCTGAAGCTTCTTTTCGCGCGGCAGTTCCTGGCGTTCCGCCAGCGGCAGCACCGCCTCTGCACCTTTACTGGTTGTTCGCTTCCGCACACCTAACATCATGGGAACGCTGGGGCCGTAGGCATCTCCATCAAGCAGACCGACGCGCAAACCCTGATGTGCCAGGGCAACAGCCAGATTCACGCTCACCGTCGATTTGCCCACACCACCTTTACCGCTGCCAACAACCAGCAATGTATCAATCTGTTCCAAACGTGTTCGTTGTATACGTTGCACAACACCACTCCCTTTATACATGAATTCAGCACCTTCCAGTAAGAGTAGTATAAGTTCATTGGATGCATTTGGCAAGATTTCACGTCGCTCTTTCACCACTTGTCAGCGACCCGCTCTCACCATATACTAGAGATACATCGATCGATCAGCGCACTCTGTCTATAATCCTATCAACCAGGAGTACCCATGTATCGTTTACTTGCCATTGATCTTGATGGAACCTTATTAACGCCTCAACGCACCATCACTCCTCGCACCTATGTGGCCTTACGTCAGGCGGTTGCAGGCGGAATCAAGCTGGTCATTGCCACCGGACAAACGCTCGCCGTGTTGCGTGCCGTCTGTGCCGCACTGCCGCTCAATGTACCGCAAATCATTTACAATGGTGCCATCATTGCCGATATCCAGAACGGTACAACGGTCTATGAGCAACTGGTTCCTGCCGAGCATATTCTCTCAACGCTTGCGCTCCTGCGCCGTATGCATCTGCATCGAGTCTATCACACCCATCAACGCGTCTATGTTGACGAAGGAACGCCCACCGCCCGCAACTGGTATCGTCCACCGGTTCCACCGGTCATTGAAGTACCAGAGGTCGAGAGCCTCTATCCGCAACCCTGCATTAAGCTGGTTGGTGTCGGCGACGCTGCCACTTTACGCGAGAAACGCGAAGAGCTGGAACGTACGCTGGCGGGCCAACTCTATGTCACCCAGGCATCGCGCCATCTGCTGGAATTCTTGCATCCGCAGGTCTCAAAGGGCAACGCACTGATAACACTTGCTCGCCTCCTGGCTGTGCGGCCTGAAGAGGTGGCTGCCATCGGCGATAACCACAACGATATCGGGATGTTGCAATTCGCTGGCCTGGGCATCGCAATGGGCAACGCTCACGAGGAGGTCAAGGCGGCGGCGGATCACGTCACCAGCAGCAATGCCGAAGAGGGCGTGGCGCGAGCAATCGAGGAAAAGATTCTCCCTTTTCTGCCACAATAACCGAAAAGAGCTATTCTTCTTATTACTATGTTTTCGCAATAACGAACGACTGGCAAAAACTCCTGGTTATAGCGTACTATGTAACTATACGACGCACGATCTCTACTAGAGGAACTATTTATGACGCATAACGATACATCGTATCCCAGACTGGAAACGGGCCAGATTATACCGGCATTTAGCCTGCCCGGACCCGATGGCATGCCACATAGTCCCTGGGATTACAAACAGCGCGAACACCTGGTCCTGCTCTTTGTACAGAGCGCGAAGACGAGCCGGGATCTGCTGCAAACATTCGCCAGCCATTACGCCGATTTTCGCGAAGAGGTCTGTGCAATTCTGACCATTACGGCGGACCCCGTGATCACAAATTTACAGGTGCAGGAAGAGCTACGGCTGCCCTTCCCGCTGCTCTCTGATCCACAAGGGAACGTCATTGCACGCTACACCTATTGGGATAGCACTACACGAAAACTGTACCCCAGCATCGTTCTGGCAGATCGCTACGGTGCGCTCTATCAGCAAGACACGGCAGAACATGAGGCAGCGTTGCCCGCTATTACAGGGTTGTTAGAGTCACTTCAATATCTCAACAAACTATGTACACCCTAACCAGAGGAGATTCATGGCACAACACGATCAGAACCATTCCTGGAATTTTGAGACCCTCCTGGTGCATGGCGGGATCGAACATCGAGCAAAGCGAGCTGGTGGCACACCGACCGTTCCCCCTATTTACACCAGCACCACCTATCTGCATGACAGCGCAGAAGCGCTAGACCAGGCATTCAGCGGCACAACGCCTGAAGGCGAGGAGGCATTTGTCTACGCGCGTCAGACCAATCGTAGCGCACATGCGCTGGAAACGGCCCTGACCAGTGTGGAAAAGGGGGTGGGAGCCGTTGTTTTTGGTTCCGGGATGGCCGCTATTCACGCCTCGCTACTTGCAGCAGGACTTGCCCCTGGCGCAAAAATTGTCGCCTCCAAAGATGTCTATGGACCCTCGATTGGCCTGCTCCAGAAACTCTTTATCCCTGCTGGCGTCGAGGTGGTTCTGGCCGATCTTTGCTGCCCAACTGCCGTTGAGCAGATTCGCCAGGAACAGCCCGACATTATTTATGTAGAAACTATCTCCAATCCCCTCGTGAAAGTGATAGATATCGATGCTATCAGCGCGGTGGCAAAAGAAATTGACGCTGTAACCATTGTTGACAGCACCTTCACTCCACCGAGCCTGTTCAGACCCATTGAGCATGGCATCGATCTGGTCGTCCACAGCGCAACGAAGTATATTGGCGGACACGGAGATAGCACCGGTGGGGCCGTCATCAGCGCGAAGAATACGCTGCTCGATCAGGTCCGCGCCTATTCTCACCTGCTGGGGGCGATGCTTGGCCCCTTTGATGCGCATCTGATGTTGCGTGGCCTGCGCACCCTCTCGCTGCGTATGGAACGCCATTGCAGCAACGCGGCTCAGGTTGCCAGCTTCTTACACGAGCACCCGGCGGTTGCAAAAGTTCACTATCCCGGTCTGCCAGATCATCCGCAACACGACATTGCGAGTCGGCTGTTGCAAACGGGGCAATATGGCGGCCTGCTGGCATTTGAACTGAAGGAAGCATCACGAGCCGCCGTCTTCCGCTTTATGGATCATCTGCAGCTCTGCCTGCATGCAACCAGCCTGGGCGATGTGTTTACGCTGGTCAGCTATCCGCCCGTCTCTTCACATCGCACGCTCACTAAAGCAGAGATACAAAATCTGGGCATTACTGAAGGGTGTGTCCGTGTATCTGTTGGCATCGAACATGTCGAGGATATCATTCAAGATCTCGATCAGGCGTTGAAACACGTGTAACTTTCATAAGTGGCAAGTTCCCACAAGACGCTGAGAATTTGCCACTTCCTCAGCCCCCAAACCTCTTGCTACCTTCATGCTCCTCGATACTACCATGTTGACACAAAAAGCTGGATTTTTGTATGCTCTATATGGCTTTTCCTCAATGTATACCATGATGTATTTTTTGAATAGAGAGAGCATATGCAAAACACGCCGTACATAGAGCCGCCCGACGATGAAGTCTCGATCACCGATTTAGATGCAAATGATAACAAGTATCATCCATCTGCCCGTTTTGTGCAGCGTGCTCTCCAGTACTTCCTGCGGACAAAAAGAAGATTTCTGACCATCGCCATCGCAGGAACCAGCGCTCTGTTTCTTCTTGTCGTCTTGCTTCCGCTCCTGCCCAAACCGGCGGCACCACAACAAAAAGAGCGACCCACCCCACCACCATCGCCAACAGCAAATGCAGTCGAAACAGCCTATCTCTCCGATAAAATCATCTATATCAACACGCTTGATGGGAGCATCAATGCATTACAGGCAAAGAGTGGGCAAGCCTTCTGGCACTATCAACCCGCCTCCCCCGCCAGCAGACCGCTCACCATCGTCCAGAACACGGTCTACTTCACCACCCAAACCAACCAGAAAAGTGTGGCGTATGCGCTGGATGCAGGGAACGGCAGACCACGCTGGCAACGACAATTACCTGATGCCCATTTATCGCTGATCAGCGCAACAGCAACTGCTTTATATTTTCTAGGGCCAAACGGAGAGATTTACACACTGGATGCCAGAAATGGCACTCTACTCTGGCAGTACAAAGAGAAAGGCTCATCTTCACATTCATGGCTTGCCATCCTCAACGGCACGGTCTACATCACCAATCTTGACAGGATGACGATCTCCGCACTTCAGGCTAGCACAGGACACTTCCTCTGGAGCAAGCAAGGAGTGGGGGCCATCTGGATACTGGAGACGACACCTGATATCGCCTATATCCAACTGAGCAATACAACGTTCTATGCGCTGAAAACGAGCGATGGAAGCGTGCTCTGGCAATATACAGGTATCGAACAGGGAGGTAGTTTCACGCTCCAGCAGAACGTCATCTATCTCACAACACACACCGGCACAGTTGTGGCCCTGAAAGCCAGCGACGGTGCATTGCTCTGGCAGTTTAAAGAGATGTATCCCATCTGGGGATCGTTAGTTGTTGCGGCACAAACCACCTATCTCAACTCTCTTGATGGGAATATCTATGCATTGAATGCCAGCAACGGCAGGCTGCTCTGGCGACAAAAGATCAACGATCCATTAACCAATTTCGCGCCGCCGATCAGTGGGCAGGTGTATACAGGCAGTGCGGAGCAAATCTACGTCGCCACCAATAACGGCATCACCTATGCATTTCGGACAAGCACCGGTGAGCTGCTCTGGCAATATCGCGCGGGCTTAATTCTACCGGCCAGAAGAAACGAGACCGCTGCGGCATTCGAACCGGCGGTCTACATCATTTTGCACGACAATACCTTTGTCGCATTGCGATTGCGAGACGGCGCAATCATCTGGCACTATAAGAAAGCCGTGCAAGAGCCGCCCTTTCTGGAACAGGGCATCCTGTATATCAGCACCCAGGATGGCTTAATGCAGGCGCTCTCTGCTGATACAGGCGCTGCCCTCTGGCAGGTGGCTATAAACCGTCAAGCGCCACCGGCCAGATAACACTATTTTGTATGCCTGATATATTTGCCCGGCACTTTATCACTAGCCTCGCCGCCCTCCGATGATGACATAACGCGGAGCATTTCAGCATCAGGATTCACCACCAGATCGTTGATCACGTCCTGGACGCCGGGAAACTTGCGGGCAATCTCCTCAGCAGCATTTTTCTGCTGCACATTATGCACCGCGCCGCTCAAGCGCACAACTCCCAGGCGCGGATAGACACCGATGGGCAGGGTACGCGTGCGTAGATCATAGGACAGGGCCTGTGCAAGCTCACCGGCCAGACTATCATCACCAATCAGATGATTTTCAATCGCCAGCAAGCCAAGCACGCCAAGCGCCTGATCGCGCACAATATCGCCGCGCAGAGTACTGGAGATATTCCCATTGAGATAGAGCACACCATCCAGCACGCGAACGGACATGCCTTTAAAATCAACGTGTAACGGAGTGAGGTCAAATAAAATATCCTCAACTTCACGCTGTAACTCGGCATCGGGCCGATAAGGGGGCAGAGTTTGCAGAGCGGCCTCAGAGATAACAACCTCAACATATTCGTTGTCGAGCGCCTTGATGTACTCCTCACGCAGCAGGGTATCCTGTCCCTGACGTAAAGAGTGGGCAACAATATACGCCAACTCGCCGCTTTTTGGCTGTACCGCTACCAACAACAAGGTTCCCCTGGCAGCTGTTCCCTCCTGCTGCACGACGCTCTTCCCATCCAACAGTGTATGCGCTGGCACTTCACGACTGACCGCTGCCAGAGCATCTCTGGTAATATTCAAGTGGACGCCATCGCCAGCAGCATGCGTGACGGTATTGAAAGGGATGTAGACCGTCTTCCCAAAAAAGCGCCCCTGTTTGACCCCGATATGCGTTAAACGACGTGTAGAAGGATCAAAACTAACATGGGTCAAGCTTCCCTCTTCCCCATCGGAGCAGAAGACTTTGCTGCCAAAAATAAATTTCTGCATTTCTGCAATTGACGTTGTTTTTTCCATTTAACATTCCAGCCTTTTATGAATAGTATGAATGCGAAGAGAGCACAGCGACATGCTACGCCTCTCTTATAAAGAGTGTAACACGCCAGATTTCAGAAAAACAAGCAAATCTTTCATCCCCGGCTCTGCTATAAAAACGAAGCGCAGAACAGGGGGCAAACAGGTACAACAGCCTCTCTCAAGAAGCTAAGCGCGTTATTCGCTCTATACTATCACGCAAACGCGGGTTACAATTAATACATATGGCAACTGGTAGAGAAACAGGATCGCGGCAATGACGACAGATATCCCTCCAGATGTGTATATCCATGCCTTGAACAGGGTGCAAGAGGCATTTCAGGCATGCTTGCGACACGATGAACACCATGCCCAGGAGCTTTTGCAGCATACGCGCAACGAATTGAAGCGCTACACTGGCGATTTGCCGATTGTTGGACATGCAGGGAAAGATGTTCCTTTTCTCACCAACACATTTGTAGAGGCGCAGGCATGGGGCTGGTTAGAGTTTGTATCCGGGGCCTATCAACTATGGAGAGAACGCCCGGGCGCTGCTCTCGTCCATTTCAAACGCGCCTGGCGCATCTGGCGTCCCTGGAATACAAGTGCATCTCAAGCAGCAGAACAACTTGAGGCCAGACGCGAAAAAGTGCGGGCCGGGTTATGGCTGGGCGAAGCCTGGGCGAGGGTGATGAGTGATCGCGCTCCCCAGACCAGTCAGGCGATTTTACGTACTACGCTGGTAGAGCTTCAACGCATTCAGGTGCTGGATCTTTTGCAAGAAACGCTCACGCAACAGGCAACCCTTCCACCCGCACCGCCTGGATCGCCCGCCTATCGCCCGCCTATCCCCTACGTACGTCGATTGCTGCCAGCATAAACGCCATCACCGCGAAAGAGGCACATGCTGATTTGCTCGTGGCGACCTCCTCCGTAAGAGCCGAATAATGCGCGGCACGGTGACAAGGAACAGGACGACAAAGGCCAGCACCACCACGACCATCACCACTGGGAGCAGCAGCGACAATAGCACGGTTATCACCACCGCGACATCTTCCACAATACTTACAATCGTATTCAACAGGCCCGCGCTCGTGGCAGTGGAGGCAACACGAGTCGCCGCTTTCGTCGTATGGGTCATCGCGGCCAGTCCTGCGCCAACGACCAGCGGCACCACCTGACCGGCCCCTGTCGCCTGGCTCTCGCTTGCAACTGCGACAAGTGCGCCAGCAATCGGGCGCAACACGGTATGAATTACATCCCAGACGTGATCAACGTATGGGATCTTATCCGCCACCAGATCGGCGATCGTCAAGAGTACCAGGCCCGCAATAAACCAGTCCTGGGTAATAAAGGCATACTGAGGGTTGACATGGTAGAGATGGAACCAGCGCACCGCAATAGAAAAAGACAATAAAGGCAGGTACGCATTAATTCCAGAGGAGAAAGCCAGCCCATAGGATGTGCCGAAATTCACGGTTCCTCCCAATTTCTAGCAGAATGCAGATGATGACAAACAGACAGAAACAAATGTCCTATGTAGAATCAACGTACTAGACTGGCATTTCTCCAATAAGCCCGAATATTTTTCTATACTGGCAACTCCTGCTGGCTGGTGTCGGCCTTCCCAAAAATGCTCTCAAGCGCCTCTGGAGCATAGCGCTCCACTATATCTTCGGTGATGGCATTGGCGCGACAGATCTCGCCAAACATGCTGGCACTGCGGCGCGGGATGCGCTCCTGCGTTTGTGGATTCACCTCAACCAAACCGAAACGCGAGTGCCAGCCATTGTTCCATTCAAAGTTGTCCACCAGCGACCAGTGGAAGTAGCCGCGTACCGGAACGCCCTCTTCGATCGCACGATGGACCATTGCCAGATGCTCAAGAATCGCGCGTGGACGCCGACTATCGATCGCATCGCAAAAACCATTTTCAGTAATATACAGCGGCTTATTGCCCCGCGCATATTTATAGACAGTTTTCAATACACGGTACAATCCCTGGGGATAGATCTCGCCAAAATCCTCATCTAAGCCCGCATCGTTACGAATCGTACCAGGGCGCACGAAACGGCGTCCAAAAAGCTCAGCAGGGACAGAGGGATCAAAGCGCACCATCTCACGAGTGTAATAGTTCACGCCGTGATAGTCTCTGGCCCCAGAAGCATTGGCAATCGGAGAAACCAGCGCGTTGACGGGAAAGTGGAAGCGGCCTGTTTCAGCTGCTCGCAACATGGACCAGTTAAAGATCGTATCCTGCGCACGAGCAACGGCATGATCCAGTAGCGACAGGGGGTTGGCAGGATCAAAGAGGCGATAGTGCAGACAATAGCCAATTTGCGAACCTGGTTGCAAGCGACGGATCGTATAGAAGGCGGCAACATGGGCCAGTACCAGATTGTGAAAGACCTGAAGCGTTCGCGTGATACTATGCTCTCCAGGGGGAAATGTACCCAGATCATACCCCTGCACAGCATAGACGTTTGGCTCATTGATCGTCACCCAGAAATCGCAGAGATCCTGCAAAGCTGCCACAATATAGGCAACATAGCGGGTAAAAAAGCGGATATTGTTGCTTTGAGCGAAACCGCCTCGATCAGCAAACCAGAGCGGCTCGGTAAAGTGATGCAGTGTCACCACCGGCTGAATGTGTCGCTGGCGCAGATCGCTGAGCATAGCCCGGTAGCGCTCCACCGCTGCTCCATCCCATCGCCCCTCTTCTGGCTCAATACGGCTCCACTCCACGCTCAAGCGTAACGCCGTGTTCTCCATCTGTTCAGCCAGTTCAAAGTCCTGCTCTGCCTCCTCCCACCAGTTCGCAGCCCGGCCACACTGCTCACCACTGAGAATGCGTCCTTGTTGCTCCCACCGATACCATTGATTGTTGGTATTGCCACCTTCGCATTGATACGCCGACGATGCAGTCCCCCATAGAAATCCCTGGGGGAAACGTAATACATGCTGCCTTGCCATAGAAAAAACACACGCTGCCTTTCCATATGTATTGCGCTTGCGAACAGGCCGCTCTGCACCGTGCTTGATTGAGCAAGTCGAGAGAGATGCAGTTGCGGATATATCTCTCTATAGTATACCCCATGTTTGTTGGCAAAAAGAAAATGCCGAACCCCTTTACGCGGCCCGGCATTTTTCTGCAACAAACGTCTTCTGATTATTCGCGAATATCGCGAGGAGGCAGAGGACGAACCAGCGGACTCATCACGGGCAAGGCTTTCTTGCTGCGTGGGAGGCGCTGACGCACCAGGTAGGTCGGCGCGTTGGCTAGATCATCCTTCTCCAGCGTCACATCTTCACCAAAGCGGTTGAAGAAGGACAGCTCAAAGTTGGGGGTTTCACCCAATGCACCATGAGGGCAGACCTCCACACAGTCGCCGCAGAAGATACAGCGATCGAGCGCGAAGGCGTAGCGCGTCAGATACCGCTCGGCCATCATCAGCGATCCGGTCGGACAGACCTGGACGCAGGCCCCACAGGAAACACAGTCGGTCTCGTGCAGGCTCACATTGAAGGGCGTCGAAACGATGGTATCAAAGCCCTTGCCAAACATGCCGTAGCAGTCTGGACCGATGACATCGTGGCAGACGCGCACGCACTGCGTACAGTTGATGCACTTGTTGGGGTCGCGCAAGATGAAGCTATGAGAGAGATCCGTCTCATAATCGTGGTAATCGCTCGGCTCTCCATCGTGGAAGCGGTTATCGGCCAACCCATGCTCGATACTGTACTTTTGCAGATCGCACTGTCCAGCAGCAGGGCAGGCACATTGTAGACAGCGGGCCGC
>JAICIM010000504.1 GCA_025928885.1 Ktedonobacteraceae bacterium
ATCATCGATCCGACAAGCAACAAGACCCTGTATTATAGCGCGATGCCGACGGAAGTGTTGGGCATAATCGTGCAATATGCACGCGAGGCTCACGCTCCCATCATCTTCCAGGAATCGGACCGCATCTTCTATGAAGGCAGCGAAGCAGAGCTACAATACCTTTCAGAAACATATAAAATCGATATCACTGTTGTTGATGAACTTAAAGCGCATTTTATTCAGGTGGATGATATTCTCCATGTGCATAGCGAGCCGACTAAGGTCTACATGTGCCATGATCCGGCAATTGTTCAGGGCATCGAGGCGAAACTGAAACAGCAGCACCTGCCCATCTATATGACCTATTCGGCCCCGCCCTATCTGGAGATCACCTCGATCGATGCCACCAAAGGCGAGGCAATTCGGCGTCTCGCGGCTCATCTCAATCTCGACCTGAAACGCATCCTTGCTATTGGCGATAGTCGCAACGACCTCAGTATGTTCGAGATCGTCGGCAAGCGAGTGGCGATGGGAAACGCCGTCCCAGAGGTCAAAGCCGTTGCCGATCTGATCGCACCTTCCAACGATCAAGATGGCGTCGCCTGGGCCTTACGAACGCTTGCTTTGCAAGAGGAAGAATAGCCAGAACAAACTACGCAGAAGGATGGTTTTACACAGAACGAACGTGATATGCTAAGAGCAGAGTATTCTTTACCGAAGACAATAGCGAGGAGGTTTTCAGCATGCAAGCGAAACCCGGTCAGAGCAACAAACAAGTGGGAGAACCTGCTCTTTCTTCAGCACGAATGCAAGCAATCAGAGAGGCCGCCCGGCGTGTGACGCTGGAGTTGCTGCAACAGCAACAGGCCGCACGCCCGCTCGTCTCTTATGAACCAGAAACCGCGTCCAATGATGGACAGATCGTGGAGGCAGGTCCGACGCAAGGCACTGATGAGAAGCCAAAGAGCCGACTCCTTGCTGCCATCCAACCCGTATTAGAAGTAGTTGCAGATTCGGCTCTACGCCAGAGTGATCCAGAGAGAGTGCAGCAGCTATAAATGTAAATGTCCTGGTAAAGGAGACCTTCATGAGTGCATTCAATGAGGCGGTTGTTCAGCATAAAGTGGGCCTGCATGCTCGGCCAGCGGCAATTTTTGTTCGCCAGGCCGCCAGATATACTTCCCGTATTACCATCGAAAACCTGACCAAAGGCACCTCCCCGGCCAATGCCAAGAGCATTCTATCGGTCATGACCGCCGCCGTACGCATGGGTGACCACGTACGCATCACCGCCGAGGGAGACGATGAGCAGGCTGCCGTTACAGCGTTAGGCAGCCTGATTCAGAGCGATTTTGACGAAACGGAGTGAGCAAAGATGCCTACGAAGACGCTACAGGGGATCGGCGCTTCACCCGGCCTCGTCATCGGACCAATTCTCTGCTACGAGGTTCCCAAACTTGTTGTCGAGTGCCAGCAGGTGGATCGCCCGGAACAGCAGATCAGTCGTTTGCAGGCGGCGCTCCATCAGGCTCAACAGGAGGTCAACGCGCTCTCCGTACAAGCTATGAGAGATGGCGGCAGCGGCGAGGCGGCCATCTTTGAAGTCCATGAGATGTTCCTGAGCGATCCCGAGCTGCTCCAACAGGTGCGCTCCACCGTCGAGACGCAGCGCTGCAACGCCGAATATGCCTGGCAGGAGGCGATTCACGCATACGCCGAAACGCTGCGTGTACTGGGCAGCGAATACCTCGCCGAACGGACGCAGGATATTGAGGATGTGCAACAGCGTGTGCTGCGTATTTTGCAAGGGACAAGCACGCAGGCGACCCATCTGGAGAAACCAGTGGTGATCGTCTCGGCTGATCTGGCCCCCTCCGATACGGTTGTGCTGGAAAAGAAAAAAGTGCTGGCATTCTGCACTGCTTCTGGTGGTCCCACATCACACGTTGCGATTCTGTCGAAAGCGCTTGGCATCCCGGCGGTCGTGGGGCTGGGAGAAGATATTCGCCACCTGGATAACGATACGATCGTCATCGTCGATGGCACACACGGCGAAGTGCTCATCGAACCAGACGCCGCCATCATCAATCAGTATCAGCAGCGCATCAACGCCCACTCACAGCGCCGCCAGGAGGCGCTCAAATATGCTCACCAACCGGCCATGACGTTGGACGGGAAGCGCATTGAGATTGCGGCCAATCTTGGCGGAACGACCGATGCGAAGGCAGCGCTAGAGTACGGTGCCGAAGGGGTTGGACTGCTGCGCACAGAGTTCCTGTTTCTCAACCGCAACGCGGCCCCCGACGAAGAGGAGCAAACAGCGGTCTATCGAGCGATCCTGCAAGCGATGGGTCAGCATCCAGTCGTGGCCCGCACGCTCGATATCGGTGGCGACAAACCGGCCCCTTATTTGCAATTGCCGGTCGAGATGAACCCTTTCCTGGGCATACGTGGATTGCGCCTCACACTCATGCTGCCAGAGTTATTTCAGACACAACTGCGGGCTTTGCTCCGAGCGGGCGCAGGACATCACTTGAAAATTATGTTCCCGATGGTGACTTCGTGCGAGGAGATTCAGCAGGCGCGACACCATATCGAGCAAGCACGGGCCGACCTGAGTACACGCGGCATAGAGGCGGCCTTACATTGTGAGGTGGGGATTATGGTCGAGGTGCCAGCGGCGGCATTGATGGCCGATCGATTGGCCGAGGTGGTAGACTTTTTCAGCATTGGCACCAACGATCTGGCGCAATATACTCTGGCTGCCGATCGCACCAATACCTCCGTCACGGGGCTGGCCGATGCCCTGCATCCCGCCGTGCTGCGCCTGATCCATATGGTCGTTGAAGCAGCTCGCTCTCATCATTGCCGGGTAGCCATCTGCGGCGAACTTGCCAGCGATCCACTGGCGGTGCCAATTCTGCTCGGCCTGGGACTCGACGAGTTGAGTATGAATGCGCACGCCATCCCGCTTGTCAAGCAGGCGATCCGGCACTACACGGCTGTTGAGGCACATAGTATAGCCATCCATGCCCTTGCGCTGGACTCTGCCGCCGAGGTGCGAACATATCTACAACAACAGGCGCGATCATGACTTTATACACTCTGCCTCAACCCGGCCATTACCTTCATAATCTGGACGGTATAGCCCTGCTGCTGCCACTTCATCTTGATTCTGGCTAAGCGAGCATCCAGCTCTCTATGGCTATGCGCATCGACCACTGCCTGCGAGGTCGCTGGCAACGCTTGAGGATGCCTGAGACGATAGGTAACCTGATATTTCATCTTGCTCCATCCTGATCCAGCACATACTCAGTTCTCTATGTTGTTATATTTGACTCTCTGAACACGGCAGGATTAAATCATCTGGTACAATGGGAATACTATTTTTGTGAGGGAAGTTTCATGGCAGATCGACCAAAGATTCTTGTAACGCAGCAAGTACCCAAAGCAGCGTATCAGTACCTGTACGCGGTCGGAGATGTGGAGGCCAATCAGCAGGAGGGTGTGATCTGGTCCGCCGAAGAGCTGCTCCAGCGTGCGCCCGGCCACGATTATCTCTATTGCCTCGTTACCAATGCCATCGATGTACGCCTATTAGAGGCATGTGCCGCTGCCACGCCGCGCCTGAAGCTGGTGGCAAATATGGCCGTTGGCTACAACAATATCGACGTGGCAGCGGCAACCCGGCTCAACATCGCCGTCACCAATACGCCGGGCGTGCTCTCCGACACCACCGCCGACCTGACCTTTGGCCTGTTGATGGCGACGGCGCGACGCATCTCTGAAGCCGAACGTTTCCTGCGTGCCGGGAAATTCACTGGCTGGGACCCGCTGTTGCTCTGCGGCACGGATATTCACCATGCAACGCTGGGCATTATTGGCATGGGCAGGATCGGCAAGCTGGTTGCCAGGAGAGCTAGCGGCTTCGATATGAAAGTGCTGTATCACAACAGACAGCGCCTGCCAGCAGAAGAGGAGCAGCGCTACAACGCCACGTATGTCTCGCTGGAAGAGCTGCTGCACCAAGCCGATTTTGTCTGCCTGCAAGCGCCCTACTCGCAGGAGACGCACCATCTAATCGGCGAAAAAGAGCTACAGATGATGAAACCGGGCAGCTTTCTGATCAATACGGCGCGTGGTCCGATGGTAGACGAGAAGGCACTGGTACAAGCGCTCCAGCATGGCACCATTGCCGGGGCCGGGCTGGATGTCTTTGAGCACGAGCCAGCCGTCGAGCCGGAACTGCTCAGTATGGAAAATGTTGTATTGCTGCCACATATCGGCAGCGCCTCGCAGCAGACACGTACGCGCATGGCAACGATGGCGAGCGAGAACATCGCGGCACACGCCAGCGGGCTGCGTCCCCCCAATCTCCTCAACCCGGAGGTGCTCACGATTTGATCTCTCACCCGATCAACGATACAATGAAACATTGTCTGATTGTTCAGTAGAACGATGAAAGGTACACACACATCTTATGGCACAGGATTCAGCTATGGTAGCACCGGGCGAATTAAATCTGCCCAATCGCCTGTTGCTTGGCCCCGGCCCTTGCAACGTTGACCCGCGCGTCCTCTTGAGTTCGGCGGCTCCCCAGCTCGGCCATCTCGATCCAGCCCTGCTCAAAATTATGGAAGAGACGGCAGCACTTTTGCGCTGGATGTTCCAGACAAACAACGAGATGACTCTCTGCGTCTCCGGTTCGGGCTTCTCAGGAGCCGAGGCGGTGCTGACCAACCTGTTAGAGGAGGGCGATACGATCCTGGTTGGCAACGTAGGCTTTTTCAGCGGGCAGATTGCGGAGATTGCGCAGCGGGCTGGCGCTCAGGTGGTCAATCTGCCGGTCGAGTGGGGCAAACCGATGGAGGCGGCACAGCTTGAGCGGGCCTTTCAGGAGTATCCTCACGCCAAGATATTTGCCACCGTCGTCGCGGAAACCTCGACCGGTTTGCATCAACCCCTGACAGAGCTGGAGCGCGTCACCCACGCCCACAATGCGCTATTTGTTGTTGACGCCGTGTGCGGTCTGGGTGGTATCCCGATCAATGTGGATGAAATGAAGATCGATGCCTGTTATTCGGGCAGCCAGAAATGCCTGGGGGCGCTACCGGGCCTGGCTCCTGTGACGCTCAACGAACGGGCGGTGCAGGCGATCCAGAATCGTCGCAAACCGGTGCAGAGCTACTATCTCGATCTGCAACTGCTCAACCGCTACTGGAACGGCGACCACTTCTATCACCATACGATTTGCAGCAACCTGATTTACGGCATGCGTGAGGCTCTGCGCATCGCGCTGGAGGAAGGTCTGGAG
>JAICIM010000365.1 GCA_025928885.1 Ktedonobacteraceae bacterium
AAAGAGGTCAGGCGCGAGGTTTGATCGTTGATGCGCTCCAGAGCCGTTTGCGCTCCCTCTAGATCATCCGATAATGACTTGCGCTTGGAGAGACGGCGCAGCGCCAACTGGGCCTGACCGCGAATAGTGGTAATTGGCGTCTTGAGTTCGTGCGAGGCAATCGAGAGGAAGCGATCCTTCATCTGATTGGCATCTTCCAGTTTACTATTGATCTCCTCCAACTCCAGCGCATACTCCTGCAATTCTTGCTCAGCCAGCAGCGTTTTGAGGCGAGCACGTTCACGTTGAGCCGTGATAATCGCCACGATCATACCGGAGACCAGGAAAGGCAACAATTGCAAGCCATCTACCCAGTTTCTGATCAACAATTGATCGGGAGAAAGTGTAAAATTGTACTCAAGCAGCACCGCGCTTAATAATAGAGTGAACAGCGACGGGCCAACACCCCAGACAGTCGCGACAATCAGCACCGCCAGGATCAGCAAAGCGCTCGGGAAGTGGAAATCGCCTAACACCCCTCGGAGCGTACTGGTTGTAAAGATCGCCAGCGCAACGAGAGGGACGCTGGCGATATAGCCAACAAGCGGCTGACGCCAGGCCGGTATCTTCGCCTTATACTGACGGTGCAGCGCCTTTCGTTGTGCCAGACTGATCCGTTCCAGACGACGCCCCCGGCCATCAACATAAACATCGGTATGGGTAGCTCTCATTCTTATCCTGCCATCGTATGCGCAATATCCCTGTGATATGCAGTGTAACATAACCCATAAGGTTTGAGCAAATTGAAGCGGAGCCACCTCATCAGCGCACATCGGCTCCTGCCTGTTGCTCTACCCTCATACACGCCTCCTGCAATTGCGCATCATGCATCGGGACCAGCGTTACCTCTGGATGACGGAAAGAGAAATGATGCAGATTGAGTAATGTCTGACGAGCAATCTCATCGTTCCAGGTCACCCTGGACCAGAAGAGAGCATGTGGGGTCGCTGGCAAAAGATAATTTTGAGCCAGATGTGCCGCATCGCCAAGCAGGAAGAGGCGCGACCCATTAGAACGATTAATAAACATCCCCACATTCCCCGCCGTATGACCCGGCAAAGGCACCAGCACAATCGATCCGTCACCGAAGAGGTCCAGGCTGGAGGAAAAACCCTCGTAAGCAGGGCCACTACACTCAAACAACGTCACCGTATTTTCTCCGAGCAAACCACGCAACAATTGCCGACGCCGATCATTGCGATCCAGATGCGCCGCCTCATATTCGACGCGCCCTATGCGCAAAGGCACCTTTGGAATATCGGGAACGCCAGCAATGTGATCCCAATGCAGATGCGAGATCAGGGCAAAATCCAGATCGGAGGGTCGCATCCCCAGGCGTTGCAAATGGCCTGCCAACGATTGCTCAAAGGTAAAGCGGGCCAGCGTCGAACGGAAGAAAAGCGACTGCTCGCGGAGAAATAAGTAGATATCGCCGCCCAGGCCAGTATCATAGAGGAATGTCGCTTTTGGATGGCGTATCAACACTGCGCTGTACCCTACCTGGCAAGGCGCAAGCAAAGAGGTTCCGCGCACCATCACAGCTTCGGGCCAGGTAACGCTACCACAGCGCAAAAACGCTACCTCGATGGCTGGGAAAGCCGCCATATCAAGCATCTTTTCCGGCTGCTCCAATTCATGCAGCACCGGGAATTTTTGTGGCAAAAAGCTCTTGAGTGCAAGGCCCGCTCCCACTGCACCAAGCGAAATAGCACCTGCCAGCGCCAGATTACGTATCTTCACGTCTTTTTATTCTCCTGGTATTCTCTCTTCTTATTGGAGCAATGGCAGCGTAAACCAGAAAGTTGAGCCTTCCCCAACCACGCTCTCCACACCAACCTGCCCCTGGTGCAACTCAATGATTGTCTGACTGATATGCAAGCCAAGCCCCAGGCCCACACCAGACCCACTCAACACCGCAACATCCTGCGCTTGATAGAAACATTGCCAGACCTGCCGCTGCTCTTCCGCAGACAATCCCTGCCCTTCATCACGCACAACCACACGAGCTACCTGATCCTCGACAAGTAAACGCACTTCAACAGGCTTATCTGCCGTCGAGTATTTCAGCGCATTGGTCAAATAATTGATCAGCACCTGCCCAATCCGGTCAGGGTCAGCAACTACGGCCACCCTCTCTTCAGCAGGAAACGTCATATCAATGATACGAGCAGGATTAGCCTTCCGTTGCTCCTGCGTGACCTCTTGCACAATAGAGAGCAGATTGCATGGCTCCTGCCGCAAATGCACCTGTAATTTGCCCGTTTTGATGCGAGAAATATCGATCATATCACCAACCAGGCGATTGAGCACATTGATCTGGCGCTCCGCACGCAGCAGCATCTCAGTGGCCATCCCCGCCTTCTCAGCAGAGTCATCGGTCTGCCCCGGCTGCATCAGAGCCTTGAGGCGACGCTTTGCAAGCTGTACATTTGCTTTAATCGTCGTGAGTGGCGTGCGTAGTTCGTGGCTGGCAATGCCAAGAAACTCCTCCATGCGTCGATTCGCCTCACGCAAGATCTGTTCTCGTTCGCGAAACTCGGTCTGCCTGCGCAGAAAGAGCTGTTCGCTCTCCTGCAATTGCTCCATTAATTGCTGCCGCTCGGCCACCAGAGAGCGACAACGCTCCTCGCTTGCCTGTAATTGTTGCGCCAGATCATCATCACGAGCTGATCCTGTCAATGAATTTCCCCGACACTTCTCAGAGCGATTATCTTGCTGCATTTTCACTTCTTTCGTATCTAACTTGTATAAGCTTTGCGATTCTTGTGGAGCCACCTCAGTCCTACGCACATAGACCAGGATTTGTTTTTACGCCCACCTACCTCAATAATAAAATATAGTCAAACCTCTCCCTCTCTAATAAGCACGGCTGACCTCTGGGAAAAGATACAAAAGCACATCAATGGAATTCAATAATAAACAATGCATAGAAGCTGTCATTTTTCTGTCCCCTTCAAACGTGATACCCAATGGACACGCTGGCCCGTTCGGTTATGAACAAACAGCACGAGAGAAAAATATAGTTAAGGAAGAAAAGGCATAACGTGAAAGGAACAAAACAGCTATGAGCATGCAAAATTCAAACGATTTGTTTATCCATGAGTTGAGCGACATGTATGATGCAGAGCAGAGGATTCTGCAAATGCTGCCCACAATGGCGCAGGAATGCAACAACGGCGATCTCAAGAATGCTTTCAATCAGCATGAACAGGAGACACGGCAGCAGGTCCTCAACCTTGAGCAGTGTTTCCAGAAGCTGGGAACGCAGCCCGATCGTTCAGCCTGCTATGCGATTGCCGGTTTAAAGCAAGAGCATGACGCCTTTCTCAAGGAAAATCCCACGCAGGATTTGATCACCATGTTCGATGCTGGCGGGGCAGCTAAAACAGAAGCCTATGAGATCGCTTCTTATCGGGGACTGGTAGAAAAAGCGAATATGATGGGCCAGAAGCAGTGCGCTCAATTGCTCAAACAGAATCTGGATCAAGAGATGGCGATGGCCCAGAGAGTTGAAAAGATCTCACAGCAGCTCGACCAGCAAATGATCACCCCGCAACCCTAACCAGACCCGATCCGACAACAGTCTTTACATATGCACTGACACGTACCTGATAGAAGGTATGTGCCAGTGCATAGAAAAATCTCCCTACAGATGATACCTGCCAGCCTGATACGCAGGCGGATTATGTTCACGCAGCCACAACTCGACATAGCCAACCTGAATATGTTCAGCAGCTAGATCATGGGCGAGTCGCTGCAAGGTTGCCAGAGCTTTTTCAACCTCCTGCTCTTCGGAGCAACAGATCTCCATTTCCAGAAAATCGCCCAGGCCCTTCACCGCATCAACGCTCACCTCTAGCAAACCATCGGTATACACCTCGCGCCGATTATCGATGCGTGCCAGCTCGATCAAATGATTACCCGTTAGAGCCGTCGTCACATCAGAGGCAACACGCCAGGTGGGAAGAAAAGCAGCGAACAAACCATTCATTTGCTCTAGCACCGGGCCGCTGGACTCTAATGGAAAGGCCCGTTCAGTACAATGCACATGCCTCTGTTCCGCCTGCTCGTTAAACTTAAACTCCAGACGAGCCTGATTGCGAATGCGTACAAACACGGCACGGCGCAAAAGGTCCCATGAGGTTGTATCATAATAGACATCCAGATTATGGACATTACCACTCCACTGCATCGTCTTGAGATAGCCATCCAGCTTGCGGCGCACATCAGAGGTTAGCCGACATTTCAACTCCGCTTCAATCACGCACATTTCCTCCTCAAATAGTACGAATATTTAATGCTTTACACTTGTATGGAGTACTGCATGATATTTCACAACAACATATGCGAATATCACATAGAGCACTTGCAGTTTCTCCCTCTTTTCTGTATTCTATTATATATACCCACTCTTTTGTTAGAAAATATAAGCAATAGAGAAAGTAGCCAGTCGTACACAGAAAATTTCTTTTTCAGTCGTGATGTTGGTAGTGTCTTGTGAAAGGAAGCAGCACATGCTCTCAGGGGCCACGCAACAGGGAACCACACAACAGGGAACCGCTCAACGCAACATAACGGAAGGGAGCTTACTGGCCGATGACCGCTTCCTGCGCAAAATTGCTTACATGTACTATGTTGATGGGCAAACCCAGGAAGATATTGCCCGCATGCTCTATTGCTCACGGCAAACGATTGGCAAGGCGCTGCAAAAAGCGCGTGAGTGCCGGATTGTCCATATCTCGGTTGTGCCAGAAGAGCGCACCGGTTATCTGCGCAATCTTGCCCGCGATCTGCGTTATACGCTAGGGCTGGAAGATCTGGTTCTCGTTCCTGGCCGCAGCATGGACCCGGCAAAGCCGTATGAAATCATTGAGGACATTGTAGCCGATATTGCCGCGACAGCCGCCGACTATCTGGACCATCTCATCACCAACAACGATATTCTGGCCGTCTCAGGTGGGAAGACCATCATGAGAAACATCGTCAGATATCTCAAGCCGAGCAAGATGTTGTCCGGGCTGGAAGTTGTTCCCACCATTGGTTTCGTCGAGACGCGGCCCAGCATCGGTGACTCAAATCTGGTCGCCTACGATATTGCCACCGCTTATGGAGCCAAACATGCCTGGCTGCCCATTCCGGCCATCGTCGAGACACAAGAACAGTGCTGTCAGGCCCGCTCGTTGCCGCTGGTGCGAGAAGTCATTGAAACGATGAACAAGGCCAACGTGATTATGATGGGCGTCTGGCCGAGCGGCCCCGAGAACGATCTGGTCGCACGGGGAGTCGTCTCGCAACAACAGCTCGAAAGCCTGCAAGCGCTGAAACCGGTCGGAGATATCAACCACTGGGTGTTCGATGCTGACGGCAACTTTATTAACGATCAGCTCAACCCGCGCCCCTATTATCTCACCGGACTGGAGATCCCCCTTCTCAAAGAGCGCGTCCAGCGCGAACGCATGAAGGTGATCCTGGTAGCTGGAGCCAGCTATGCCTGCATTCCGGCCATTCGTGCGCTACTCAAAGCACAGATTGTCAACATTCTGGTCACAGATCATATTACGGCGGAATGGCTGAAACAAGAGCAGCAAGCCTCTCTCACAGAAAACATGCCATAGTTCCAGAGAAGAGAAGGGAATAGAGATTGGCAGGGAAAGCCGGTGAAGAGCGCTCCAGCAGCAACTTCGCCACTTTTGCACATTGTCTCTTGCAACCGCTCCATTTGCTCTAAAGTAGAGTTAGTAGCAAATGCCACAATTCCAGAGAAATTCCATAGCACGCTCTCATAAAACGAGTTTGTGGCATCTTGTAAAAGGTAACTACTTTAGAAACATGCCCCGCACAAATTCTCCTCTGTAGAACAAACGCTACTGATTTATGGCCATACATCTGTATTATTGTTTTATGACACTCACCATGTTACACTTATTTTAACAGTGACATGGCCGAACTCTCACAGCGAGTAAAGAGAGAGAAGCTAGATTTTTGCATTATTTCCAGTATGAAAACCGTTCTTCTTCACTAGAGGAGGTATATAGGGAAGAGAAACGGTCTTGTATGTATGTAACAGCGGCAGATACGTAGAGAGGACGGGATAGATATGAGCAACCTGATCGCAGTTATTGATGATTCGCAAACGGTACGCAAAATCATCGAAACATGCCTGAAGCGAGAAAGCTACCAGGTTATCACATTCAATGACGGGCTAGCGGCGTTACGCCATTTCTTTAAAGAGAAAGCGACGCAACCGCCAGACCTTGTATTTCTGGACATCGAGCTGCCGTATATGGATGGGTATCAGGTAGTCCGTTACCTCAAAACAAGGCCCACATTTGCCCACACAAGCGTCGTCATGATCTCGCGCCATGATGGAGTCCTCGACCGCCTGAAAGCAAAACTGGCAGGGGCCGATTCCTATCTTATCAAACCTATGCCGTCCCAGGCAATTGTTGAGACTGTGCAGCAACACCTGGGTACGCTTGTTCCTGGCATCTCATAACATTCTTCCCTGTCTCAAGCCGAGAGCTGACAGCGCAATCTCGGTCAACAATGACGATCAGATGGTAAAAACAGCGAATATATGAGGTATAAGCTATGTTTACAGCTTCAGATGTAACACAAAGCGAAATCATCACAATAATCGATCCTGAAGAGCCAACCGAGACGGCCCGCCAGATGCTCCAGAATCGTCTCCTTCATCGCTATATGGGTGGACCGTTACCAGAACAAACACTGACGCCACCAGTCGAGCATATCCTTGATCTGGCCTGTGGTCCCGGCGGATGGGTGCTCGATATGGCTTTTGCCTATCCGCAGGCAACCGTTATCGGCGTTGATCGCAGCCGCATCAATATTCGCTACGCCCGCGCCCAGGCTCGCGCCCAACGCCGCGCCAACGCTTATTTCCAGGAGATGGATATCCTGCATCCCCTGGACTTTCCCGACAACTATTTCGATCTGATCAACGCCCGCTTCCTCAACACCTTTCTCCCCACCGAAGAATGGGCCAACCTGTTGCAGACCTGCCTACGCATCACCCGACCCGAAGGAATTATACGACTGGTGGAATGCGACTATGGCGTCAGTAGCAGCCTGGCCTGCGAGAAGCTAAGTGAATACTATGTCCACGCCCTGCAAAACGCTGGCTTGCGCTCGACACCGGTGGGACGGCCCCTGACCATCGGCCAAACACTACCACTGGAAGATTTGCTCTACGAGAGCGGCTGCCGGGGCGTGCAACAGCGCACCTACACACTCGATTTTTCCGCAGAAGCCGAGGCCAATATCG
>JAICIM010000139.1 GCA_025928885.1 Ktedonobacteraceae bacterium
GAGGCAAAGGCCAGTCCTACAAAGATCATCGGCAAAAAGAAATGACCGGTCATGAATGCCAGTGCCAGAAAGATCAGGAAAAGACCTCCGGCAATACCCCCAAAGAAATTCCGTGAACCTCTGTACATATGATGCTCCTTCACATAAAAACAGCACAATAAATGCAATGTTTAAGGACACTTACAAGGATATGCGAATCAAAATTGGATGTCAATTGCTTAGAAGGCCACTCAGAACCTGATCAACCAGCAGTTCCGGCCAATCAGGAGGAATGGGATCACCAGCGATCGCGAGAGCGTAGTAGCTGCCAACGAGCTGGCTCACGGCGAGATCGATATGTACCTGTGGCGCGAGTTCATTGCGTATTTGCGCTTCGTGCAGAAGAGCATGCAGCATATCTCGCCGCGAACGTATGATATGTTCACGCAGCGTAGCGAGCAATTCCGGGGTCGCACGCTCCTCGGCCAGCGCACTCCCAATAATCGCCATGCTATACGGCGTATCCATGCTTGCGCGAAAATGCTCTAGCTGTGTCACCAGATCCTGGCGCAAATTGCCGCTGAGTTTTGGCAGGCCACCCACGCCTCGCGCATGTATAATCGCATCTGCCACCAGTGCGGCTTTAGAAGCGTAGCGCAAGTAGATCGTAGCCCGCGTAGTGTGGGCTGCGGTCGCAACATTTTCCAGAGAGAGACGCGCGTATCCCCCCTCAGACAGCTGGTGCAGCGCCGCTTCGAGGATGCGCCGATCGAGTTCGGTCTGCCGTGGCCGACCACGAAGTTGCTTAGAACACATATGCCATCCCTTCCTTCCTCCTTGTGGCACAACGCTTCATTTCCATTGCTCACATCGTTATGGTTTTCTACCGCACGGTGGGCCAGCCCTTGACTAATTACTATACAACACTGTATAGTATATCTGTCAACGAAGCGCTAGAAGCGCTTCTCTCGCTATCAGTCAATGATAGCGCAGCATGAAAGGGGATAGCAATGACTGAAGCACTTCCTCCCACGGCGGTTATCCGAGTCTCACGCGGCAATTTTGATCCTGCACGTTTTGAAGAAGTTGATCGTATGACAAAAGAAACCGGTACATACCTTATTCCTGCGATTCAAAAATTCCCTGGCCTGCTCTCCTACTACGCAGGCGCATCACCAGATGGCTCTATGGTTCATGTCAGCATCTGGGACAGCGAAGAACATGCGGAACAGCTGAGCACACTTAAAGAGATGATTGTCGATGCAAGGCACGATGCGGAGGCAGTTGGCGTGACTTTTATTCCGATTGTCAACTATCCTGTTTCCTGGACCATTTAACGCAACAATCATGTGGCCGATGGCAGGCTCACACATGTCCGCTTTTGGAGTAAAGAAGTTGCCTTTGACATGGGGTAAGTAAAATAACGTGAGTTCTGACCAGTAGACGCATAATCGCGCATTGTGTAATGGTTCTCACAATGCGCGATTATGAACTCTATAAGCGTTTTCGTTGCACAGAGCGAACAATCCAGGCGAAGGGTAGACGCCAAATCAGCAGGAAAATGGCGTTGGAGAGAAACGAGACGATGGCAAACGTCAACGGCGGGATGGCATAATCAACAAAGATGCCCCGGAAGATGAAGCCAGCAACCCAGCCAGCAACCCAGGAAAGCAGTGTGGAGCGCAACATCTTGCCGGGCTGATTCTCCAATCCACGCCGAAATGCTCCGGTAAAGGGGGCAACCACGAACCAGCCTGCGGCAAATGGCAAGGCTGTTTGCACGATCTGAACCAGCGAATCCAGGCCAGCGGCCTCTCCATGACTGCGGCGGCCAATCGTGGCAAAGACCAGAAAGACGATCAGATCACCAACAATGAGGCTGATGATACGCGTTCTATCTGACATGCCTTTGCGTTCAGTCGTGGTTGCGGGCGTCTCGGTCATTTGCTCTTTCACATCCTCCATGAGAATGCTCCTTTCTATTCGTCGGATTGATGTTGCTGCTGTTCGCGCACAAGCTCCGCAACGGCGGCCAGTTCGGTGCGCACTCCACGAAGACGGAACATCACAACTGCGAGATAGGCAAACAGCCCGACCCAGGCGATGGCATAGAAAGCAATGAGATAGGGAGACATAGCACCTGTCCTTTTCGATTATTCAACGATGGCACGCAGCCGTTGCGCCAGCGTTTGTAAGCGCTGCAACTGATAAACCTGAACCATCAAGAAAGCATACAAGAGCGTAAACGTGACCAGCGCCACCATCAACGTCTGCACGGCAGAAGGCGGCAAAGCAGCTTCGGGAACGCCGACCATCGCGGTTGGATGTTGCCCGCGCCACCACTGCACAGAAAGATAGATAATGGGGACATCGACCACGCCCACTAGCGCCAGCACCGCGCCCACTCGTGCGCTATCGGTTGTGCGGCCCATGTAGTTGCGCGTCATCAGGTAGCCAACGTACATAAACCAGAGGATCAGCGTCGCGGTCAGCTTCGGGTCCCACGTCCACCACGTTCCCCAGATCGGCTTGCCCCAGAGCGAACCACTGATGAGGGCCAGCGTAATGAAGACCGTCCCGATCTCAGCAGCCGCGCGGGCAATCCAGTCCCAGCGCTCATCATCGCGCCGCACCAGCCCGATCACACTGGCAACGGCCAGCACCACAAAGGCCAGCATGCCAATCCAAGAGATCGGGACGTGGAAATAGAAAATGCGCTGCGTCGGTCCCTGAAGCGCATCGGTCGGCGCGTAGAGAAAAATCATCCAGATGGAGACCATCATGCCAAGCAACGAGAGTCCGCCAAGTATCAGGGAAACGAGCGGCCAGGGCGCTTGCGCTGACTGCGTATCTGTAGCCTTGCGCCGCTCCACGTCCGTTGTCGAATTTGCCAGGGCCATATACTCCACTCCTCATCAAACGGCCTGTCAGCAGGCGAATTATTCCTCGATGACATACTGAAAAGCAAGCATAGAAATGCTCACAAAGATAATATCAAACACGATCATTAAACTTAGCCAGGGCGGCTCGTTCATCGTTGGAGCCATGACATCCTGGGTGAGACGAATGGCCGCGATCACAATCGGCACGATCAAGGGAAACACCAGGATCGGCAACAAGAGTTCGCGTGCTCTGGTTGCCGCCGCCATCGCCGAAAACAACGTGCCAATCGCGGCAATTCCCAGCGTGCCAAGCAGCACAATCGGGATCAACGCCGCAACAGACAGGGACAGATTAAACAGGAGCGCAAAGACCGGCAGTGCCACCAGCTCGACCACACCGATAAACAGCAGATTGCCCAGCAACTTCGCCAGATAGATCGCCTTACGATCAACCGGGCTGAGCAGGAGCCGATCCAGCGAACCCTGTTCGCGCTCGGCGGCCATCGTGCGGCCCAGGCCCAGCATACTGGCGAAGATAAAAGCGACCCAGATAGCTCCCGGAGCCACTGCAACCGTATTATTCGCCCGCAAATCAAACGTGAAGTTGAAAATGACCAGTACCAGCAAGGCAAACAGGCCCATGCCCATCAACGTCTGCTTGCTGCGTAGTTCACAACGAATGTCTTTCCAGAGAATCGCCCAGACCTGCTCAAAAAAGCTGCGCACCATTGTTACCGCACCACCTCGCCATATGCCTCTTGCAACGCTTGCAACGTCAAATCAGCGCTCTCCTGACGATACGCAATACGGCCATGACGCAACATCACGATCCTGTCGCTCAGCTCCAGCGCCTGTTCAAGCTGATGGGTGGTAAAGATGACGCTACCTCCCCGCGTGCGATGCTCAGCCAGTAGATCATTGATGAGGTGCTGCCCCTCCTGATCCAGCCCGGTATCTGGCTCGTCGAGCAGAAGCAGATGTGGATCATGCACCATAGCCCGCGCCCAGGCCACACGCTGCACCTGTCCACGCGAAAGCGCACCCACCCGCTCTCTAGCCCGCTTCTCCAGTCCCAGACGCTCCATCAACTCCTGCACTCGTTCTCGCGCCTTCTCTACAGCATACAGGCGGGCAAAGAAGAGCAGATTTTCGACGACCGTCAATTCTTCATAAAGATAGGGCTGATGGGCCACCAGACCAACACGTTGTCGTACGCGCTGGGCATCACGCATGAGATCAACGCCCGTCACATGAATCGTGCCAGCGCTCGGCCTGCTGAGTCCGGCCAGAATGCGCAGGATGGTCGTCTTGCCAGCCCCATTCGCGCCCAACAACGCCAGACGCTGGCCCTGCTGCAAAGAGAAATCGACCCCGCGCAGGATAGGTTTCAACCCATAGCTCTTTTTCAGTCCGCGCACCTCAACCGCAAGTATCTGCGTCGCCGGAGACGTATCATCTACAGGCATAACTGGTCTGGCCTCCTCCACGCTGGATCGTCCGCTCATCGCTTCGCCGTCTCCTGCTCGCTCATCAGCGTGCGCAACCGCGCTTTTGCTCTCGCGCGTCGCTCATGATACGCTGCCTTTTTCAGCTTGCCCGCCTCGAACGCTTTGTCCAGTTCTAATAGCTCCTCCAACAATGCTTGCTGCTGCTCTTTACGCGATGCTCCCGCTTTCGGCCTGCCCGTCGTGGCTTCAGGGTCCGGCTTTTTCGTGCGCTGGCGACTGCTGCGGAAAATATACCAGGTGACGAAGAGCACTGCCAGCAACAAGACGCCGACCACAATCAACCAGATGTTCGAGCTATTGACCTGTACTGGCGTGCTGGTGGCGGTCGAGGTTGGTAGCCCCTCCAGGCTCACCTGCACACTCTGATCTTTGAGCAGCTTCGTCGCACTGAGCAATTGATAGGGATGATTGTCGCTGCTGATCGTTCCCTGCGACGTTAGCCCCTGCGCCGAGGCGTGGAGCTGTGGCGGCACCATCATCTCCAGCGCTACCGTTGGATACATGGCAACGTAGCGAAAATCGTAGTTTGCGGTGCTATAGGGAACCTCAAAGGTTAGCGCAAACTCGTTGGTGCCGGGCAGCAGCGCGGCATCGCTGGCAAACCCGCTGTCGGCCTGAATCGAGCGATAGCCATCAAAACCCTTTTGCAGGCTGATATTACGCGCCCCAGCTGGCAGCGAGAAGAAAAGTGCTTTAGGCCGCCCCTTGCTGGCATCGAGCGAACCGACAAAGGCATGGTTATCGAGATTTTGAAAGGCAAACGCTTCTGAGACGGTGAACGATCCCTTCTGCGTATCCGGCGCATGCATAAGCACGGTCGCACGCACAATCGCCAGCTTCGAGCTATCAGAGGTAGCCTCGTACACAGTCAGGTTTACCTGCTGCTCCGGCTTGCTATCGAGCGTGATTACATCGGAAACGTATTGCGCCCCCTGATAGCTGATATAGAGAGCATAGCTGATCGTCTTATTGGTGTCCAGATTCGCAAAAGAGTAGGCCCCCTGCGCGTCGGTCGTGACGACGGCAAGATCTTTGCCCGTCGTCCCCTGCGCCATCTGCAGCGTCACGCTCTGATTGGCAACGGGCGCATTTTTCTGTGTGCCATTCAACAGGCGACCGGAGATATGGCCATTGTTCTTACCAGCTGCATGAACCGGGCCGGGGAGCAGGCACAGGAGCAGAGCAAAGCAGAAGGCCGCCACCCACAGCGAAATTTTATTCTTTCGTATCATCGTTCGTCTGCTCTTTCGCCGCGTCGTCCTGCGGGTTCTTCATAGCACGCAATTGCTCCTCGATCAATTCGTCCAGCTCCTGTTCGCGCTCATACCGGGCCTTCAACGCCACCAGCGCACGCTTCATGTAGCGTTCACGCAAAGCGCGGTAATCTGGTTCCTCAATATTGCCAAGCTGGAAATCAAGCTCAACTTCCTGTAAAGCGCTGCGTGCAGCCTGTTCGCGCTCCAGCGGTTGAGCCGTCTCCTCTGCGCTGGCGAGCCGGGTTGCCGGTACAGCTTCGGGAGCACGACGAAACAACGGATATAAGACGAACGTCAGCGCCAGCAATCCAAGCGCAATCGCAATCACAATAGCCATCAACGACCCTCCAATCCAGGATGCGCAAACAGCGGATCTTCCTCAGCCAGTTCGCGCTCCAACTGCCTGCGATACGGCGCCAGTTCGTCGTCATCTTCGTCGGGAGCAGCATCACCAGCTGAAGCGATCGCCGTCGTTGTAGAGATGGCAGGAACGGTTTGACTGCTCCAATCACGCAACGTGAGCCAGACCAGCACAACGCCGCTCAACAGCAGCGCGATCGGTACCAACCAGACCAACAGATAGAAGCCCTGCCAGGGCGGTGTATTGATGATCTTCTCGCCATAGCTGCTCTCAAAATACTGCACAACCTCCTGCTCCGATTTCCCCTCCTGCAATTGCTGCCGAATCACCATGCGCATCTGCTGTGCCAGCGACGAAGGCGAGTCGGCCACCGATTCATTCTGGCAGATGGGACACTTGAGCTGTGCTCCCACCTCATGCACGCGCTGATCGAGCGTCTTCTGTGTCGCGGTGCGAATATACATCGCGGACCAGATCGCCACAATCATCAGCAGCACCGCCAGCACCAGCAATTGTGGACGCCGTTGCGTCGTCTTCATCACTTCCCTCCTCCATCGCCCGTGCCAGCAATCGCAAGCTGGTCGGTTGCTTTCGCCGTAGCAGCGGAACGCGCCACAGCAGCGCTCACCCGCTTTTTCGCCGGCCACCAGCAGATCACGCCGCCCAGCAGCATCAGCACGCCGCCATACCAGAGCAGCGGCATCAGCGGGTTCACAAACACACGCAACGTGGCCTGCGAGGGACCGTCCCAGTTGTCCAACAAGACATAGAGATCGCTGAAGTTGTAGGTCAGGATTGAAATTTGACTGGCGGGCTGATTGTCAAAGTTGCGATAGAAGGTGCGGCCAGGATAGGTATAAGTCAGCAATTGACCATCGCGCCACACCTGCACCTGAGCAATAACAACCTCGCTCCCGGGCTGATGCATATCGATATTGCCGCGATAGACGATGCGATAGCCAGCAACGTTGGTCTCCTGCCCGTCTTTAAGCACCGCATCCTGCTGAACCTGGAAGAAATGCGAACCGATGATACCAGTTGCCAGCAAAACCAGCCCCAGATGTACCAGATAGCCGCCGTAGCGCTGACGATAGCGATTGAAGAGCATATAAAGCGCGACTGGATAGGCTTCGCCGTGATTGTGACGCACACGCACGCCGCGCCACAGCTCGTAGAGGATGGCCCCGGCGGTAAAAGCGCAGGCCGAAAAGCCGATATTCGCCGCCACATTGGTAACGCCAACCAGCGGCAGGATCACGGCACAGAGAGCGGCCAGCACGACCGGCACGCTGACATTACGCCACAGCGCGGCAGACGAGGTGCGACGCCACGCCATTAGCGGACCAACACCCATCGCCACGATCAAAAGAGCGAAGAGGGGACCGACGACCTGCTCATAAAACGGTGCGCCAACGGTCATCGTCTGGTTGCGAAGCGCCTGCGAGATCACCGGGAACAGCGTTCCCCACAGCACGGCAAAGGTAATGCCGAGCAGCAGAAGGTTATTGAGCAGAAAGACCCCTTCGCGCGAAGCTACCGAATCAAACTCCTGCTCTGCCTGGAGCCTGGGCAGGCGGAAAATAAAGAGCGCGGTCGAGAAGGCGATCACCACGATCAGGAACGCCAGATAGAAGGGGCCGATCGAAGAATAGGCGAACGAATGGACCGAACTGATAATGCCGCTGCGCACGAGAAATGTGCCAAAGATCGAGAGGGCAAACGAGGCGATCACCAGGAACAGGTTCCAGACCTTGAGCATGCCCCGTCGTTCCTGCACCATTGTCGAGTGCAGAAAGGCCGTTGACGTGAGCCAGGGCATCAGCGCCGCATTTTCCACCGGGTCCCAGCCCCAATAGCCGCCCCAACCCAGCACGTGATAGGCCCACCAGCCACCGAGCAACAGCCCCATCGTCTGCAACGTCCAGGCAGCTAGAGACCAGCGGCGCAACGAACGCAACCAATCGCTATTGAGCTTGCCCGTAATCATCGCCGCCACTGCAAAGGCAAAGGGCATCGAAAAGCTCATGTAGCCCAACAACTGGACTGGCGGGTGAATCAGCATGCCGGGGTCCATCAGCAACGGGTTTAAGCCAACGCCGTCCGTGGGCGGATGAGGCAGGCGCACAAAAGGATTGGAGAGGCTGGTCAGCATCACCAGAAAGAAGAGTTCGATGCCCATCATCGTCGCCAGCACATAGGGAACCAGGGCGGCAGGCGCACGTCGGGATGAGAAGACAAAGATGGCGGAGAAGATGGAGAGCATCAAACCCCAGTAGAGCAGCGATCCCTCCTGACCGCCATAAAAGGCCGCCGTGATGAAATACCAGGGCATTGTGCTGCTGGAATGTTGAGCGACGTAGCTCACGCCAAAATCGTGGGTGAGAAACGAGACGATCAGAGCCGCAGCCGCCAGCAACAGGAAACCGGTCACAACCAGCGTACTGCGTAGAGCGCTAACAACCAGCAGCGGCTTCTCACGCGTCGCGCCAAGCACAGAGGCAACGATAGTATAGAGGGCAAATCCTGCGGCCAGGATCAGCGCAATTGTCCCTAGATCTGAAAAATACACGGCTCTCCCTCGCTATGGCGTTGGTGTCATGGACTGAAATTTCGATGGACACTTGGCAAGCAGCGTCTGAGCCTGGAAGGATGAACCCTGCTGGCTGTAGTGGCCCTCAACAACGACCTGCACGCCGGGGCGGAAGATATCAGGGATCACGCCGCTATAGGTGACGTGCATCTCCTGTCCCCCATCGGTCATCGCAAATTGCAGCGTCCCCTGCTGATCGTTGCGCACCACGGAACCAGCTGCGACCACACCAGCCACGCGCACAGTTTGTGCCGAACAGGTGCTACACGCCCTCAATTCAGAAATAGTCATATAATATGCGGCGTTGGCCTGTGTATTGGTGTAGACCAGATAGACCATCGCGCCCAGCAGCGCAATACCAACCAGCACAAAGCTCAGTGGAATGCGCTTTCGTTGGGGAGCTTTCGCTTGTATATCATGTTCAGTAATGGTAAGAGCAGGCGGCACGGATAAGTCCTCCTCGTTTCCGTCCTCAATGCGGCGCAAGCGCGGCCTCAAAGAGGCTATTGAGCAGTGCGCCCAGTAAAAATACGAGTATGCCCAGGGCCAGCATGAGCTGCGGCGCAACCTTTGCGATGCGCGTATTGCGCTTTGCCAGCCGACGAATATTGCTTTGAGCCAGATACATCGCCAGAATAAACATAAACAGAGCGGCGATAATTTTCAATCCCAATACTATCACGTAGGGCAAGCCGAGCGTTGTTTGACTCAGCCGATCAAACGTCAGATACGCCCCGGTCAGCAGCAGCACACCGACGCAGATATTCACCATCCGCTTGAAAAGCGCCGCTACCTGCGCCGCCACAGCCGGAGCTGGACCACCTAGCCGCAGCGCCGGCACCACCACCACCAGATACATCATGCTCCCACCCACCCAGGTTGCTCCGGCCAGCACGTGAGCAGCACGCATCAGCAGGCGAATCTCTACGAAGAACATGACGACCTCACAGCCCTTTTAATGCAGGCCCAGCTTCTTTAGCTCCTGATCCAGTACCTTCTCATCCAGAACGGCAATGCTCTTGGCGACCACAACCCCGTTGCGATCGATAAACACGGTCTCAGGAAAGCCGGCCACGCCGTAGCTGATGCCAGTTGAGCCGTCGAGCGTATCCTGAATATTGGGGTAACTGATGCCATATTTATGCAGGAACGCCTGCGCGTCGCTGGCCTTCTCCTGACCGTCGATACCCAGCAGCACAACACCCTGCGACTGCAAACGGTTCTGCCAACTCTTTTGCAAGAAAGGAGCCTCTGCGTTGCAGGGATCGCACCAGGAGGCCCAGAAATTGAGCACAACCGGCTTACCCTTGAAATCGGAGAGGCTCATATTGCCACCTCCACCCAGCTTCGCCAGCTTGAAATCAGGGGCGGCCTTCCCAATGAGCGGACTACTCACATCGCCATATGGGCTGCTGCCACTGTTCTGGCTCGACGCGGCATTTTGAGCCGGGGTCAGCAACTGCGTCCAGAGTAAGGTGAGCAGGGCAACGTTGAGAAGGCTCACCACCACAAAGATAGTAATGCTGCGCTTGCGTGAGCGCTTTTTTACGATGGCGGGGTCTGCTACCGGCTCCTGTGGCTGCTGCAATTCCTCGGAGGCAACACCTTTTACTTCCATAATCTATACTCTCTTGTCCTGCTTTTGCGAAATACTATCTGAGTGATTATGGTGCTTGAGCCTGATAGCTGGCTTGCAGTCAAGAGGACGCACCTTACAACGACCTGAATACTTCCCAAAAACAAAGGGACAGGCACAACATGCGTTGCACCCGTCCCTTTGCAGGAGATTGTCAAGCGGCCTAGTGCTTCTCTGTCTTCTTCTCAATCCGCTTGACGTAATCTTTATCTTTCGGAGCATCAGGATCAGTCGTCATTTCGGCCTGCGTCCCCTGCTCCTCGCTGGCTTGCGTCTTAATATCTTTATGGGGATGTTCGCGGCGCTCTTTCTCAACGGCGTGCTTCTTCTCCTGATCGGTTCTCTGTTTATCTCGCTCTTGCATGAGTTGCTCCTTTACCCTGACATTGTTTACTTATGGGCAGCTTTGTGGCCCTTCTTCTCGTCTGCGGTTTCGCGGCTCACCAGCTTAAAGAAACGGCTCTCTTCGCCGCTGGAGGTCTTTTCTTGATACAAAAAGGCCAGCTTCTTTTCATCAAATTTCTTGAAGAACTCGTCCCAGGTGATCTCTTCGAGCGTCCCCTCTCCGGCATAGCCAGGGAAATCGATGCGCAAGAGGCCCACATCTTCCTTGCTGGCGGTGCTTCTCACCGTTGCCGGTTTGCCGTCGCGTGCCTCTGCCCATTTGCGAATCTCATCATGATTGGTCGTCATTTTTGACTCTCCAGCCATAAAAACACGCCTCCATTATAATGCTAAGGCTTTCACCTCGATGATATGTCTTTCTAAGAGGAAAAGCTCGTATCTCAATGTCCTCATACCTCTTCACGTTCCATACCCTGAGAGAGGTTTCAGTTTAGCTCTGCCTGTGATGGGAAGAAAGAAGCATAAAATAAAAATAACCTCATCATCACAGCATTTTCCCGGGTTTTGAGAAAATTGAGAGAAAAAACTATCGCACTTTTGAGGAAGATATGCTATACTGTGACAATGCTGTATGGTGCGTTGTTGCTCAAATAGAGAATCTATCGCTGAGAATCTATTGCTAGCCGTGCAATACAGAAGAGTTTAAGTGGGTTTGATACCCAGGAATCGAGAAGACACATGCCATTAACTGATCAGACACTGTATTGCCGCGACTGCAATGAAGAGTTCACTTTCACCGTCGGCGAGCAGGAATTTTATGCCAGCCGTGGATTGATGAACGCCCCCACCCGCTGCCCCTCATGCCGCGCCGCTCATAAAGCCGCTCGCTCCGGCGGTGATCGCTCCCGATCATACGGCAACGATGGAGGATACTCCCGCGAACCACGCCAGATGTATACCGCCATCTGCGCAAGCTGCGGTAAAGAGGCTCAGGTTCCCTTCCAGCCACGCGAAGATCGACCCGTCTATTGTAGCGATTGCTACCAGCCACAAGGATCAGGGCGTCGCTCCTCTGATCGCCGATCGCGCTGGTAATCCCGGTGAGTGATGTATTATTAGTCTCCGGTGATTCGTTTGAACGGGTGCTGAAACAGTTCAACCGTAAAATTCAAAATGCTGGTATTCTGGCGGAAGCGCGTCGCCGCCGCCATTATGAGAGTCCACAGGCTCGCCGCAAACGCAAGGCAGAAGCTCAGCGTCGGCGACGCCAGCGCTCCTCTCGTTAATTCAGCAAGAGGCAAAACCAAAAAAGAGATCTGGAGAAAATGCTCTCCAGATCTCTTTTTTTACTACACTCAGGCTGTGATCGTTCCCTGCCGCTGCTGCGTCTTCTGATTTTTATATTCCGCAAACAGCGAGACCATCGCCGAATTGAAGGCGGGTAAATCCTTCGGGCTGCGGCTGGTCACAAGGTTATGATCGCGGACCATCTCCTTGTCCACCCAGTTGCCACCGGCGTTGCGGATATCATCTTGAATCGTATGGTAGCTCGTCAGCGTGCGGCCCTTGACACAGCCAGCGGAGACCAGCAACCAGGGCGCATGACAGATCACTGCCATCGGCCTCTCCGTCTGATTGAAGCGCTTAACAAACTCCTGCGCCTTCGGGTTCATGCGCAAGAAATCAGCATTGAGCGCACCACCCGGCAGCATCAGGCCCTCGAAATCATCAGGGTTGGCCTGATCGAGCGTCATATCGACCGGGAAGCTATCGGCTTTGGTGTCGTGGTTCATACCCGTAACTTGCCCAGCTTTAGGAGAAATGACCTTGACGGTTGCTCCCGCCTGCTCCAATGCCTTCTTTGGCTCGGTAAACTCGGCCTGCTCAAAGTCGTCTGAAACAATCATGGCAACGCGCATACCTGTTAGTTTATGCTCCATTACAATAACTCCTTTCTCTATCATTCTCTCCTGTTACCCGTATCATCAATTCACACATCTCAGGGAATGCCTCACTCCAACCTTTGAGTACACGTATTGCCGACCAGTTTTGTTACTCATCAAGTGCTTCGTAGTTGCGCGACTTTATCGCGCCTTGCTCGCCTGTCTGGATGCTTCGTAGTTGCGGGGCGTGATGGGGCCGGGGGCGCCGGGGGGGGTGTTTGTGGGTGGAGGGGCGGGGGCCCGCAATTCGAGCCACAAAGAAAATTTTTTTTAATTTTAAAAACATGAAAAAACAAGATTGAGA
>JAICIM010000120.1 GCA_025928885.1 Ktedonobacteraceae bacterium
AAAAAGCGCCGCAAGTCTACGATTCTATGTTGAAAGAGTTTATGCAGCAACAGATTCCCGATCTGATACCCGTCCTTTTGCCCGGTGCGGTCTATCAGGAAACGCTGGATATTGAACGCATTTCATTTATCTCTTCCGGTCTCAGATGATAGAGTCTCCCTGGCGCGAGATGAGTGGCGACGAGGCGCTGATCACGTTTCGCTTTTTCGTCTTACCGTTGTTTTTGTTGGATGCAGAACGCTTCGTCAGAGAACATATCACTTGCATGTATCCTTTATTGCCTGCGATGCAAGGTGTCGATCATGAATTGATCGGCAAGGCAATGGACGAGTTGGCAGAGATTTGTCACGATCAAAGGGTATTGTCAGAGAGATTTCTCTGGATGGAGGTTTTGTTGCATCGTACAGATACCATTGATGCATTGGAGAAGGTAGAGATACAGAGGAGGCTCAGTATGTACGAATTCTTGTTGGAAAGTAACCCACGTATAAAACGAATCAGGCTTGAAGCGAAGGCAGAAGGCAAGGCAGAAGGCGAGAGAAAGGGCGAGGTAAAGGGTGAAGTAAAAGCTATGCGGCAATCGCTGATCGATGTCGTGGAGATACGTTTCCCTGCCCTGATTGAGTTGGCTACTCAGCGGGCGAAAGAGATGACCAATCTGGAGGAGTTGAGGCAGTTGATGCGGCAAGCGACAGCTGCTCCCGATGAGGCAACTGTTCGCCGCATACTCGACAGTAAAGCTTCTTAACAAGCTGTAACAACCGGATAGGAGACCTTTGAGCAGTCTCTTGTCCGGTTGTGTAAAGAACGCCGAAAAGCATATACTGTATTCATATCATTTCACTGCTCTTGCCCCGTTCAAAGGGGCAGCGGCTATACATGTGTGTAAAAAAAGGATTGATGATTATGAGTACAGAGATCACAAAGGGCAAGGTCCAGGTTGGCGATAAAGCTCCCGATTTTACACTTCCTTCTGCAACAGGTGAGCAAGTCAGCCTGAGCAGCTTTCTTGACAAAAAGCACGTCGTACTTTATTTCTACCCACGAGACAATACTGGTGGTTGTACGGCTGAGGCTTGCTCATTCCGTGACAGCTATGAAGTGTTTAAAGAGGCCGGGGCAGAAGTGATCGGCGTCAGTTCCGACTCGGTGGCATCCCACGATGGCTTTGCAAAGCAGTATCATCTGCCCTTTATCCTGCTCAGCGATCAGGACGGCGCACTGAGGAAACGCTACGGTGTCCCTAAGATGTTGGGCCTGCTCCCTGGCAGAGTAACGTATGTGATCGATAAAGAAGGGATCGTGCGCCACATCTTCTCTTCTGGTTCCCCACTTCCTCATATAAAAGAAGCACTTGATATCCTGCAATCGTTGTAATAATAATATCTCGGGGTGGGTCGCAGCCCACCCTCCCTCACTGATGATTATGCGTCTCCAGCAAGCGATAAAAGTTCTCGCCGGCCTGCCCGGAGTCGATCTTTGCTTCGATCAGGCGAGCGGCCATGCGGAGCTGCTCTATAGGATCGTCATGGGCAACAGGCGCATACTCAGCTGCGACCAGGAGCAGCGCGGCATTGGCAACCAGGAAATCGCGTTTTGCTCCGCGCATCCTCCCGGTGATGATTTGCCTCAACTCATCGTTGGTTGCGCTCAAATCCTCTTCTTCAGCAATAGCGCTCAGGGGGGCGCGTGGAAAGCCCAGATCTTCAGGTGAGCATTCCGTGATGATGATATCGTTGGCGCGGACCCAGATCAGCAGGTTGTTGCGGTTGCGTGGATCAAGATTGCTGGAGGCAGTGGCAAATTCGTCGATGCCATCGTAACTATACACGATCATGCCCTGACTGTTCAGGTGCAGGTAGAGCGCGAGGATATAGGGCAGCATATGGGTGTGGCAGACGCCAGTGGTATGGTGCTGTGGATGGAGCACCTGCGCGTTGGGCGAGACGATTTTGAAGATGTCCATTGGAATTGCTGTGTTTTGCATGGTCGCCTGCCAATCGGCGGCACCGATGGCACAACGGCTGACCAGTTGCTCCCTGGCCTCTTCCCAGAACATGCCTCGTGCCTCTTTGAGTGCCTGAGAGTAGGGGAAGCCGAGCGTGGAGAGTGGGAGAAAGGCGAAACCAAATTGTTCTAGTTCACTGTTGAGCTGAGCAACTGAGAGTGCATGGGTAGCATAGCCAAATTCGAGCATCGCCTGAGCGCTGCCATGATAGCTTGTGACGTTAGTTGTGCCTGTTTTACAGATTTTGATAAAGGAGGCGGCCAGAATAGCGGCGGCTGTGCTGGCATGAATGGTCTTGCAGAAATCTCCTCCGCTACCGAAGACGTGATCGTGTGGCAACAGGTGCTGGAAGAGATAGTGGTTGTGTTGTAAAAAGGTGGTGACTCGCTGCCTCAGATGATCGGTGAGGAGAGCAACCTGGCGGTGGCCGATCTGCCCATTGCCTGGAGCAAGCCGATGCAGCACGTCTCGCAACTCATATGCGCTTTTTTCGGGATCGCTGCACTGATCAAACAGCGCGAATAATTCGTCGGTGGGCAACGGGTCGAGATGTTGCTCATGCTCTAAAAAAAGAGTAAAGACGTGTTCTAAAGGCCCGAGACCCTGTAACACGCCTTGTTTGTCTGCTTGCGATGCCTCTGTATAGAGACCCTGCAAATCATGTCGCTGCACCACTGATATATATCTATCTGTGTGCAAGCTATCACACACCCTGGTAGTCTTCATCTACTTTTTACGCTCTGACATACGAAATTTGAGTGCCAGCTTATCATCTTGACATCTACATGTCAAGAGAGCAGCCTTCTATTTATGAAGCCATTGTACAGAGACTGAGCTTGATGCGTAGCTTTTTCCTGGCGATCGTTGTTGAGGAGCGCATCGCCTGCAATTCTTCCCCGCGCGTCGGCCTCTCAAGCGCTTCGGCATCGATATCACGCGCCCTGCACTCATACATAAAGCTATGGAGATCGTCGAGGTTCTCTTTCAGCTGGCAGAGCATCGCTAGTTGCTGGCGTTGTGGCAAAGCCGTGATCTCCTCCATTGCCTCGCGCAAGTAATACCGTCCAGTATCGGCCTGCACCACCTGCTCTGCCGGGTCCAGGCTCTCCTGGCTGAAAGCACACATGACGTTGCCCTGATACACCTCGCCATCATCGTCGAGTGGTAACTGGTCGATGGGCCGATGTTGCCGCAGCATTGAGATAAACTCGGTATAGGCAATGCGACTGATATAGGCTTTTGGATTCGTAATGTATTGCTTCTGCCACGCCTGCCAGAGCTTGATGCGCGTCTTCTGCGCAAGCTCATCAACTTCCATATCAAGCACATCGGCGTGGATAAGTCTACGGGCGTTCAGCATCTGTTTGCGGGCCTGTGTATGAATATAGGTATCATATTCCGATAGGAACGCTTCCGCGTCAGGCTGAACAGCAGAAATGACCTGAGTAAGCATAGCCAAAAGGTTCCTCCCTGAATTGTGCAAAACATTGTTTCCCCCTCGAACAATGTTGCCTGTGATCATCCCCATGCTTTTTAGAATTGTTTTCTAAGAAAACATTTATATTGTTTTGTTCTTCAGCAAAACAATAATAACATGAAACTTGTCAGAATGGCAAGTATTTTGCTGCCAATTTTGTTTTGTTTTGTAAACACTCTGTTGTTTTGCATCTGTTTCGTGTATACTGTGGCTGGAGGTGAACAGCTATGGGGCGTAAAGAGAAAATAGTTTCTCAGGAAAACACGCTTGGAGCCAGGATGAGGATTGCCCGCATGCAGAAGGGTATCTCTCTCTCAGATCTAGCAAAAACGATCGGCTATACAAAGGGGCGTTTATCAACGGTTGAGAATGGTTATGGGCGCCCTTCGCGCGAACTGGTGCTGGCTTATGAACAGGCGCTGGCCCTTGAACCGGGCGTATTGCTGCCTGAACAGGAGGGCGGCGTTTTATTGGGACGGCGCTATTCGCTGCTCCCCGTCTCGGTTCCTGAACAGGCCACCGTTCAAGCAATGCCCGTCGTTCCAGTGCGAGATCAACAGGACCGGCATGCTGAGGGAGACCGCAAGATGCAAGAATATGTTGGTGAGGCTCCCCGCATCGGCAGCTTTTATGGCCGCACACAGGAACTGGTGCAGCTACGAACGTTGTTGGTCGAAGATCATTGTCGCGTCGTGACTATCCTGGGAATTGGCGGCATTGGCAAAACGATGCTGGCATCTGTCCTGAAAGAGCAGGTGAAAGATGGCTTCGATTTTGTCTACTGGCGTACTCTGCAAAATGCCCCACCGCTCAGGGAGCTGTTGGCCGATTGCTTGCGTTTCCTTTCCGGGCAGGAACAGGTGGATTTGCCGAAGGATATCGATGAGCAGATCGCCATACTTGGCGGCTATTTACGGCAATGGCGTTGCCTCCTGATCTTTGATAACGTCGAAACGATCCTGCAAAGTCAGCAAAGCGCTGGCTCATATCGTGCTGGCTATGAGGAGTATGGTTCGCTCTTCTCTTATATCGGGACGCATACCCATCAAAGCAGCCTCGTGCTGACCAGCCGCGAACTGCCACAAAATCTTGAAGAGATGGCGGGATCGGAGGTCGTCGCGTTCCCTCTCACCGGCGTGGGGCCGGGCGAGGGCAAGATGATCTTGCAGGAGAAGGGGCTGAGCGGCTCCGAACAGGAATATGCCGATCTGATCGCGATCTATGCTGGCAATCCGCTAGCCTTAATGCTGGTCATCTCGCCCATTCGTGAGATTTTTGGGGGCGAGATTGGCGAATTTCTGGCCGAGCGTGGGGCCGTCGTTGGTGATATCTACGATCTGATCGATACGCAGTTTCATCGCCTTTCGCAGCAAGAGCAGGAGCTGATCTACTGGCTGGCGCTGGCCTGTGAGCCAATTTCTTTAAACGATCTGCTCAAAGAGAAGATCGTGCGCCCTCTCCCCAAGCGCGTGCTGCTCAATTCGCTCGATTCGTTGCGGCGACGCTCCATGATCGAGAACGGCAGCGGTTCGCGTTTCACCTTGCAGCCGGTCATTATGGAGTATGTTACCGATGAGTTTGTGGCGCGGGTTTGTCGAGAAATCGAGGTCGGACAGTTTGTCTTGCTGGCCCATCATGCCTTGATCAAGGCAGAGGCGAAGGACCATATCAGAAACAATCAGATACGCCTCTTTCTGGAGCCGGTTGCACGCCAACTCCTGAGCCATCTTGGCAAGCTGGAGAGCGAGGTCAGGCTCAAACACCTGCTCACGGTGTTGCGTGAGACGCGCCCGCTGACCCCCGAATATGCCGCTGGTAATCTCATCAACTTGTTGGTGCAATTGAAGATCGATCTACGCGGCTACGATTTTTCCAACCTCGCGGTCTGGAATGCCTATTTGCAGGACGTTGTGCTGCCACAGGTCAATTTTGCCAACGCCCAGCTTGAACACTGCATCTTCACCGATACGTTCGGTAGCATCCTCTCGGTCGCCCTCAGCGCCAATGGTGAGCTGCTGGCGGCGGCGACGGCCAACGGAGAGGTGCGGCTGTGGAATGCGCCGACCGGTGCGCCGCTGGGCATCTGCCAGGGTCATACCGACTGGGTGCGTTCAGTGGCGGTCAGCGCTGATGGCAGTATGGCGCTCAGTGGGAGCGACGATCAACTGGTGCGGCTCTGGGATACCAGGACCACGCAATGCCTCAAAACTTTTTATGGGCATACCAACCGCGTGCGCTCGGTGGTCTTTGGACCTGATGGCACGGTGGCCGCCAGCGGCAGCGACGACCATACCGTCCGGCTGTGGGATCTGCGCAGCGGCGAATGCATCGATACGTTGCAGGGGCATACCAGCCGCGTCTGGTCGGTGGGGTTCTGGCATGAGGGAGATCTGATTGCCAGCGGTGGCGGCGATCAGGTGATCAAGCTCTGGAATGCACGAACGGGGGCATGCGTCCATACATTGCGGGGACACACCGGGCGCGTCTGTTCGGTGGCGTTTAGCCCGACAGAACCGCTACTGGTGAGTGGGAGCGACGATCAAACGATTCGCGTGTGGGATATCCACAGTGGAGCGTGTTTGCGCGTGCTGAAGGGGCATACCGGGCGCGTCTGGTCGGTAACAATCAGCCCGGGAGGCGCTCTGCTGGCGAGTGGGAGCGACGACCATAGCGTGCGCCTGTGGGACATCCATAGCGGTGAATCCCTGGCCGTCTTGCGGGGACATACCAACCGTGTCTGGTCGGTGACGTTCACCGGAGAGAGTATGGAGAACACGGTCCTGGTGAGCGGTGGCGATGACCAGACGATTCGAATGTGGAATGTAGAGGATGGTCTGTGCTTCAAAACGTTGCAGGGACATAGCAGCCGCGTGCGCTCCGTTGCGTTCAGTCCGAATGGGGAGACGCTGATCAGTGGGAGCGATGACCGCACGGTGCGGCTCTGGCAGGTGGCGAACGGTGAGTGTTTGAAGACGTTGCAGGGTCATAGCACCTGGATTTATACCGTTGCCTTCAGTCCCACCGGAAACTTGATTGCCAGTGGGAGCGACGATCAGACGATTCGGCTGTGGGATGTGGCGACCGGTTATGCAGTGAGGACGCTTGGCGGGCATACCAACTGGGTGCGCTCGGTGGCGTTCAGTCCCGATGGCGCTCTGCTGGTGAGTGGGAGCGACGATCAGACGGTGCGGGTCTGGCAGGTCAACTCCGGCCTGTGTTTGCGCACCTTCTATCAGGAGCATAATCGCATCTGGTCGGTGGCGTTCAGTTCCGATGGCAAACTGGTAGCGAGCGGCGGTGAAGATCAGATCGTCCATATCTGGAACGTTGAGACTGGTGAGTCTATGCAGATGCTTCAGGGGCATGAGAAGCGCGTGCGGGCGGTGACTTTCAGCCCGGATGGGAGCGTTATTGCCAGCGGGAGCGATGACGGTACGATTCGTCTCTGGGAAATCAGCAGCGGGCGTTGTCTGCACCGTTTGCGCGGTCATTTCAACTGGGTCTGGTCGGTGGCGTTTAGCCCCGATGGCGCTCTGCTGGTGAGCGGCGGCGATGATCAGAGCGTGCGTTTATGGCGCTGGGCCGACGAGCAATTGCTCTGGGCCGGTTACGAGCATAGCAAAAGGATTTATGCGGTTGCCTTTCGCCCCGATGCCTCTCTTGTGGCGAGTGGGAGTTATGATGGTACGATCAAGCTCTGGGAGGCGGCATCAGGCAGATGTGTGAACACACTGCGCCGGGAGCGCCCATATGAGCAGATGAATATTACCGCCGTCACCGGGCTTTCATCGGCCCAGAAAGCCATGTTACGCACACTGGGAGCGGTAGAAGCCTGAACCGCTCCCCGGTTTGCTCAGGCTGTGCCAAACGTCAACCCCAACTGTTTCAACCACTTGCGATAGGCGACGGCGGTGCGATCGGAGCGCAGGTGTAGCTCGGCCTGTAGATCTAATGGCAGCAACTCGGGGCGCTGCGACTCCACCACTGGCACATCCTGCCAGGTAATGGCATCTTCAAACTCGCGAATCTGCTCTTCAGGCGTATCGCCATAATCCATCGCCACATAGGTCCAGGCGATCGTCTCGCGCTCGGAGACCGGGGTGACCGTAAAATACATGGCGAAGCGCGGCCCTTCCGAAGACTTGATAAAATAGGCTGTCAAGGGGCGTACAACACGGTAGGTGTAGGTGATCCACGCGCCCTGACCTGTGCCATCGGGGTCCGGTTGCCAGACCGTGATATCCTTCGCCGTGACCCCATCTTCGCCAATCTCAGCCGTGTAATCGCTGATTTCAGGATAGGCCGGATCACCGAGATAGCCTTGATGGACAAACGGGAAGTGGGTCACATCCAGAAAGTTCTCGACGGCGCGTGGTCCGCTGGCGTTGAATTTGTAGGGACCGCAATGGATCTTGCGGAAGTCCACATCATCCCATTGAGGGAAGACGGGGATATCGTGGGTGGGATTGCCTGGAGCAACCCAGATCCAGTTGTAGCGCTCGCGTGCCTGGTACACTTTCGCACATGCCCTGGCGGGTGGCTTCTGCTCAGGATGGGCCGGGAAGCGGATGCATTGCCCCTCTTCGTTATAAGTCCAACCGTGATAGGGGCAGCGTAACGTCTGATTCTGCACTGTCCCCAGCGAGAGTTTGGCGCCCCGATGAATGCAGAGGTCGCGCCAGGCATGAATGCGTTCGCCCACGCGCCACAGTACCAGATCTTCATCTAAAAGTCGTACCGCCATCGGCTTCCCCTCTTGCAGATCGGGAGCATAGGCCACAACATGCCAGTCGTTTAAAAGAACGGGATCGTTGAGCATGATAATCCTTTCGTGGAGGTGTTTATGAACATGCATATTTCTTGCTACAACTATACCGTATCCTGGCAAGCGAGCGGTATATAGTAAAGCACAAAGTGTTTTGTGGTGGAGCGATTGGTCGCGCTGGCTGAAATGCATGTGATGGCGCCAAAGCGCGATAAAGTCGCGCAACTACGAAACACTTTGTGCTTTATTGGATATAGAGTGAATAGACAGGCAAAGCGCGATGAAGTCGCGCAACTACGAAACATGAACGCTATAAGCTCTTGCAATGCATTAAAAGATCCCGCACCTGTGTTTCCAGGGCGTTGAGCCTTTGTTGAAACCCATCATCGAGTGGTTGTTCCATCTTGTAGCAGTGCAGTCCCTCGCCGTAGAAGTTCGCCACGAAATCGGTCGTGTGGAAGCCCAGCTTCTCGTAGAAGCCAACCGTTTCCTGGCTGGTGTTCAGGATGATTTTCTGCATCTCGGGGTAGGCGGTAAATTGGCTCAGTCGCAGGAAGGCGAGTAGACTCCCCCAGCCCCGGCGATGGTAGCGAGGATGAATCATTCCCCAGGTGAGAACGCCAATGCGCTCCTGGCTACGGGTCGCAATGCCTCCGCAGCCGATGATATGCCCTGGCCGCTCTTCCAATACATGGTACATTTTTACAGGTGTAGCGAGAAATGCCAGGAACTCGGTGCGATCCTGATCGCTAAAAAAGCGCGGCATGTTACTGTCCAGGATAGCAATACAGGTTGAGCGATCCGCCGGTGTGTAGCGGCGAAAAATCATGGCCCCCTCCTGCTAAGCAACAATACGTTCGTTACATATGTGAGATTATTCCCCTGATGCAATCATATATTTCTTTTTCTAAAAATGCAATATTTTGCATGCTTCGATTATACACTCGTTTCCACACCACTCCTGCATTGTAAATGAGCAAAAAAACGTGTTTGCTATGATTGTTATTGTGTTATAGCAAATGTAAACTCCACTAAAAATACATGTTGCATAAAGCAGCGTATAGAGCTACTAGCAAGATGGAAAGGTCATTGTGAACATGTGTGATAAATAGAAAAGAAAAATTATACTAATTTGAAAATGATACATCTATACTCATTTATAAAGCGCTTTGTAAGATGTTGTGCAGGGTACTCTGATCGTTTTGTTATAATTTTTATGCAGGAGAAAAATATATTGTATTTGCGAATGAAAAATGTTACATTGTATAAGGCTAAGAGTGAATGGAACTTTCTAAAAGAAAAGCCCGTTGATATAGTTGTTTCTTTTTCTATAGTTTTTTGGCAGGTGATTGCTATGGGCCGTAAAGATAAAGCCATCGATATCAGTAACTGGCAAGAGCTACCCCTGGGCGTGCATATGAGGAGAGCCAGGCAGGAGCGGGGGATCTCCTTAACGGCAATGGCAATGCGCACAGCGTATACAAAAAACTATTTATCGGCGATTGAGAACGGCAATGGGCGGCCATCGAAAGAGCTACTGGGCAAATATGAGCAGGTGCTGGAGTTGGAGCAGGGCCATTTGACGCAAATGTTGTATCATGCCGGTATACAGACGGAGGCGGTTGGGCATCTGAACGAGAGCCACAAACGCCCCTTGCGTGAAGACTGGGGCGAGGCTCCCGACATCTACTCTTTTTATGGACGCGAGCAAGAATTGACCGAGTTGGAACGCTGGATTACTTCTGATCGCTGTAAGGTTGTGACTATTCTAGGGATAGGCGGCGTTGGCAAAACCAGCCTGGCGAACCATCTGGCGAAACGCTCAAGACATCATTTCGACTATGTGTTCTGGTCTTCTTTGCAGGCGCTGCCCTCGCTGGAAAGCCTGCTCAAAAAAAGCATTCTCTTTGTCTCCGGTCAACGGGTCATCACGGTTCCCGACAACAAGGAAGAGCAGATCTCGCTCCTGCTCCAATATTTGCGCGTACATCGTTGTTTGTTGATCCTGGATAACTTTGAATCGGTGTTGCAGGAAAGCAATCGTGTGGGGGTGTATCGTGAGGGCTATAGGGGCTATGGGCAGCTCTTGCAGCGGCTGGGGGAGGCGGAACACCAGAGTTGTCTCATCCTGACCAGCCGGGAGAAGCCGGGCGAGCTGTTGCCGCTGGAAGGGCGCAATTCGCCGGTGCGTTCGATGCATCTTGGCGGGATCGGGCTAACCGATGGGCAACAGATGCTCAAGGATGGGGATCTGCGCGGCTCTGAGCAGGCGTGGGCGGCCCTTGTGCGGCTCTATGGCGGTAATCCGTTGGCCTTGAAATTAATTGCGGCCCCCATTCGCGAACTCTTTGGCGGCGATATCGCTCGCTTCTTAGAGGAGGGCGCACCGGTTTTTGGCGACATCTATGAGCTTGTCAGGCAGCAGTTTTCCCGGCTTTCGGCCTCCGAATGTGCCATCATGTACTGGCTGGCGATCGAGCAGGACGCGGTGGCCGTCACCGCCTTGCGCGAGAATATCGTGCCGCCCGTCTCGATGCGCTCTTTTCAGGAGGCGCTGGACTCGTTGCGCCGCCGCTCCATGATTGAGATTACCACCTCATCGGCGCGTTGTTACCTGCTGCCGGTCATTATGGAGTTTGTGATTGAAGAGTTTATCGCGCGTGTGCGCGAGGATATCGACTCTGAAGATTTCACCGTGCTCGAAAGCCACGTCTTGATGAAGGCTCAGTCGAAAGAGTATGCCAGGAATAGTCAGGTGCAGTTGATTTTGAAGCCGCTGACCGAGCATCTGTTGAACACGCTGGGCAAGGAGTTGAGCGAGCAGAAGCTCAGCAATATGCTGACGGTGCTGCGTGAGCGACGTATTCCGGTCTCTGGTTATGCCGCCGTGAACATCCTCAATCTGTTGCTGCAACTCGGAAGCGACATGGAGCGGTATGATTTCTCGCATCTGGTGGTCTGGCAGGCGTATCTCCAGGGTGTGCGCTTGCCAGGGGTCAACTTTGCCTATGCCGACCTGAGCAATTCGGTCTTTACCGGCGCGTTTGGCAGCATTCTCTCGCTGGCTCTGAGCAATGATAACCAGTTTCTCGCAGCCGGAACCGCCAACGGCGAAATTCGGCTCTGGCACGCGGTCAGCGGGATACCCTATCTGATCTGTCAGGGTCATACCGATTGGGTCACGTCCGTGGTGTTCAGTCCCGATGGCGAGCTGCTGGCGAGTGGGAGCGACGACAAAACCGTGCGTTTGTGGCGTGTGAGTAGTGGCGAACTGCTGGCTGTGTTTAGCACGCATACGGATTGGATACGCTCGGTAGCTTTTAGCCCGGATGGCACGTTGCTGGCAAGCGGCAGCGATGATCAAACGATTCGCTTCTGGAGCGTGGCAACCGGGCAATGCGTCAAGATTCTCCAGGGGCATGCCAGCCGTATCTATGCCGTGGCATTTAGTCCAGACGGGGCTATGCTGGCGAGCGGCGGCGAAGATCAGGCGATCTGCCTCTGGGATGTGCCGAGCGGCAACTGCCTCGAAATGCTTCAGGGCCATCAGGGCAGGGTCTATACGCTGGCCTTTAACGTCGATGGGACGTTGTTGGCAAGCGGCAGCGAGGACCAGAGCATCAGGTTGTGGGATACCAGGTTGAGCGCTGAGACGAGCATGGAGAGGTGCCGTGCTGTCCTGTGGGGACATACTGGTGGGGTGCAGACGCTGGCGATAAGCGCAGATGGAGAATTGCTGACGAGCGGCAGCAGCGATCATACTATCCGGTTCTGGCAGGTGAAGAGCGGCGATTGTTTGAGAACGTTACAGGGACATCAGAGCGGCGTCACTGCCATCGCTTTGAGTCGAGATGGTGAGTGGTTGCACAGCAGCAGCGAAGATCAAACGAGCCGCCTGTGGGAGTTGAGTCGCGGTGTCTGCGTCAGAACGTTGCAGGGGTATAGCAATCGCGTGTATTCGATTGCTTTTAGCGCCGATGGAGAGCTGCTGGCGAGCGGCAACGATGATCGGATTATTCGGCTCTGGCAGGTGAAGAGCGGCCAATGCCTGAGAACGTTCCAGGGCTACAGCACGTGGCGCTATTCGCTGGCATTCAGTCCTGATGGGCGGTTGCTGGCTGGCGAGGATGATAGCGACCGCACGATTCGCATCTGGAATGTGCATACGGGCGCGTGCGTGAAGACGTTGCAGGGACACGATAACTGGGTGCGCTCGGTAGCATTTAGCCCGGACAGCACGTTGCTGGCGACGGGCATCGACGATCATACAGTGCGCTTCTGGCAGGTCGAGAGCGGAGAGCCTGTCTGTGTATTGCAGGGACACGATAACTGGGTGCGCTCGGTGGCGTTTAGCCCGGATGGCGAGCTGTTGGCAAGTGGTAGCGACGATCATACGGTGCGGCTCTGGGATGTGCGGACGGGGGAATGCCTTCAGGTCTTGCGTGGCCATCGCGATATCGTCTATTCGGTAGCCTTTAGCAGCGATGGGCATATGCTGGCGAGTGGCAGCGGCGACCACACGATTCGCGTCTGGAATGTGCAGAGCGGCGAATGTGTGCGAGTTTTGCAGGGGCATCGACACTGGGTCTGGTCCGCCATCTTTAACCAGGAGGGCGATCTGCTGGTGAGCGGGAGCGAGGACCAGACGATTCGGGTATGGAACGTTGATACCGGTGAATGCCTCAATATCCTACCTGGTCATAGTAGCTGGCTGCAATATGTGACCTTCAGCCCGCAGGCCTCGATTGTGGCGAGTGGCGGGCATGATGGCACCGTCAAGCTCTGGAGCGCACCCAACCTCGCTTATCTGCGTGTATTGCGCGGTCCTCGCCCTTATGAAGGCATGAATATTCTTGGCGTCACCGGATTAACGAATGTACAAAAAACGATGCTCAAAGAGCTTGGTGCCGTTGAGCAACCAATCATCAAATAAGTTCGTAGCCGCGCGACATTATCGCGCATGGTGGGCCGTTGTGGTTGGTGACCCAGGAGCGATAAATTAGCGCGGCTACGACAAACATTTACGAATTGGAAAGGGCAAATAATATCGCGATAAAATCGCGC
>JAICIM010000485.1 GCA_025928885.1 Ktedonobacteraceae bacterium
AAATGATGTGAATCGCTGTTACTTTTGTAAAAATGAACTGTTTTCTCATTTAGAGCCTCTGGCAAAAGAACATAATCTGCGCTACATTGCCTATGGGGTGAATAAAGATGACGATGGCGATTTTCGTCCCGGTCAGCGAGCAGCCCGCGAATTTGGCGTGCGTGGGCCGCTGAAAGAGGCTGGTATGGGGAAGCGCGAGATCCGCGCCGTTGCGCATTTGCTGGGCGTTCCTGTCTGGGATAAACCTGCAATGGCCTGTTTCTCGTCGCGCATCCCTTATGGCAGCAAGGTAGATGTTGCTTCGTTACAAATGGTGTATAAAGCGGAAAAGCTGTTACGTGAACTTGGCTTTAAACAATTGCGCGTGCGTCATCATGATAAAATTGCTCGTATTGAGGTCGAACGTTCGGAGATACCGCGTTTGATCGAAGATGAGATGAGTCGTACCGTGACCGATGGTTTGCGCAAAATAGGATATACTTATGTAACAGTTGACCTTTTAGGATATCGTACTGGCAGCATGAACGAGAGTTTCTTCAAGAGGAAGAGATCTCAAGCAAATTCTTAAAGAAGTTGGTGTTAACGTATGGGCAAACCAGTAACTAGCAGCACAGCGGCGAAGCAAACGAAGCAGGATCGGCGTCGTGATCGGCGCGAAGAGCAGCGTAAGCGCGAGGAAGAGCGTCTCCGAGCTGCTAAACGCAACCGTATTGTGTTGGGCGTCAGCATTCTCGTTGTTGTACTCGTTGTGGCGGCCTCCGTCTACTTTTTCTCAATGAAAACTCCGGGCAGTTCGTCTACTACAACGGCGAGTGCTCAGAGTAATAATGCTGCATACCCTCCTGTGGACAATATCGTGTGTGAAGCCAATGAGCAGGGCAATTATCACGTCCATGCTCATCTCACGCTCTATATTAATGGGCAGCAGGTGGCGATTCCGCAGAATCTCGGGATTGCCAGCGATCAATCCTGCCTGTACTGGTTGCATACGCACGATACCAGCGGGGTGATCCACGTGGAGGCCCCAAATCAGCAGGTCTTCACGTTGGGAACCTTTTTCAAAGAATGGAGCCAGGTCTTCCCGCAGCAGCAATATCCAGTTCAGCTTTCAAGCTCGGATGGCTGGAAAGTCTATGTGAACGGGAAGCCTTACACTGGAGATTTTCATAAGATCGAACTTTCTGCCCATACGTTGATTACGATGGCCTATCAGTCCCCCAATGTAGCGCCTGATACTGTCTATAACTGGGGTGATTTGTAAGCTCTCGTCACCAGGTATGTCGGTTTTATCTCTATCATTGCTATCGTTTATAACCCGATAGTCAGGAATATCACGATGTCAGAGCGTACTGCTACTAATCGCACTATCTATCTCGATCATGCAGCAACCACTGCCCTCGATCGACGCGTACTGGATGTTATGATCCCGTACTTTACTACCGAGTATGGGAATGCCAGCAGCATTTATACATTGGGACGCCATGCTATGCAGGCCATTGATTCTTCTCGTGAACAGGTTGCTGAGCTTTTACATTGTCGCCCAACGGAGATTGCGTTCGTTGGTTGCGGCTCCGAGAGCGATAATCTGGCGATCAAGGGGATGGCGTTTGCCTCGCAAAAAAAGGGCAACCATATCATCACGTCGCCGATTGAACACCATGCCGTCCTGCATACCTGCCAATATCTGGAACGCTTTGGCTTCAAAACGACATACCTGCCCGTCGATGAATATGCGCGGATCAATCCTGATGATGTGGCCCGCGCAATCACCGATCAGACCATCCTGGTTTCGGTGATGTACGCCAATAACGAGGTTGGGACGATTGAGCCTATCGCTGAGATTGGTCGTATCTGTCGCGCCCGCAAGATCCCCTTCCACGTTGATGCGGTCCAGGCTGGCGGTGCCTTACCCATTGATGTCGCTGCCCTGAATGTTGATATGTTGTCCCTGTCCGCGCATAAGTTCTACGGTCCCAAAGGCATGGGCATCTTGTATGTGCGGCAGGGGATGCGCATTCTCCCGCAATTGCAGGGAGGCTCTCAAGAGCGGGGGAGGCGTGCCGGAACCGAGAATGTGGCCGGAATCGTTGGGATGGCTACGGCTTTACGGCTGGCACAGGAAGAACTGGAGGAGGTCACGCCGCGCATTCAAGCGTTGCGCGATCGCCTGATTGCCGGGATATTGCAGATCCCCGCCAGCCGCCTTACGGGACATCCGACCGAACGGCTCCCTAATAACGCCAGCTTTTGCTTTGAGGGCGTCGAGGGCGAGTCTATTCTGCTCAATCTCGACCTGCTAGGTTTTGCAGCTTCCACCGGTTCAGCCTGTACTTCTGGCTCCGTTGACCCTTCTCACGTGCTGGTTGCTATGGGATTTCCCCCTGAATGGTCGCATGGCAGCCTGCGTCTCACGTTGGGGAAGGAGAATACTGAGGAGGAGGTGGAGACGCTTATCGCAGCTCTGCCCGGTATCATTGAGAAGCTGAGAAACCTGGGTATCTAGCTTCTCAAGCTGTTTTTCTGGTAGTTTGGTTCGGGCGAAACGTATACTACTTGTAGAGAACAAATTTCTTGTTGTCAGTTGGGATGGCAATCATTGCCGGTTGCTGCTTGTAGAGCAACAGCGCGGGGAAAAGAGGAAAATAGATATATGGATACTCTCAAAAGGGAAATGCTTTCACAACGTGTACGTCAGGTGAAAGCGTCGGGTATTCGCAAGTTTTTTGATATTATCAATACGATGCCGGATGTGATTTCGCTTGGCGTTGGCGAGCCTGATTTCATCACGCCAGAACATATTCGTCAGGCTGGTGTTCGCTCTATTCAAGAAGGGCATACACGTTACACATCCAACTATGGGTTGCTGGAGGTGCGTGAAGAGATTGCGGCGATGTTGCAGCGCCGCTATGGGCTGGTCTATGATCCGCGCACGCAAATCCTGGTCACGGTTGGCGTCAGCGAGGGCGTTGATCTGACGATGCGTACGATCCTTGATCCGGGCGATGAAGTGATCGCGCCAGATCCCGGTTATGTCGCGTATGAAGCCGATATTATTTTTGCAGGCGGCGTGGCTGTGCCTGTGCCAACCTATGCTCAATATGAATTTGGCGTTCGAGCGGCGGAGATTGCAGCTGCTATTACGCCACGAACGAAAATGATTCTGCTGGGCAATCCGAATAATCCGACCGGGGCGATTATTCCACGCGCCGAACTGGAGGCAATTGCACAACTGGCCGTGGAGCATGATCTGGTTGTGGCGGTTGATGAGGTCTATAGCCGCCTTGTCTATGGCGTGGAGCATGTCTCGATTGCAGCTCTGCCCGGCATGCAGGAGCGCACGATCTTGCTGGATGGCTTCTCCAAAGCCTATGCGATGACCGGATGGCGCGTTGGCTATGTTGTGGCTCCTCCGCATGTGCTTGAGGCGATGCTGAAAGTGCATCAATATACCATCATGTGCGCAGGGACGGCGGCCCAGGAGGCGGCATTGGAGGCGCTACGCCACGGGGAAGATGATGTCAAAGCTATGCACGACGACTATGAGCGTCGGGGGCGCATGTTCGTGGCCGGTTTGAATCGCATCGGTTTGCCTGCCTGCGAACCAAAGGGCGCGTTTTATGCTTTCCCCTATATTGGTGGAACGGGCATGAGCGATGAAGAGTTTGCGGAAAAGCTGCTCTTTGAGGAGAAAGTCGCGGTTGTGCCGGGTAGCTCTTTTGGGGCTGCTGGTCAGGGATATGTGCGCTGTGCCTATTGTACAGCGTATAATCAGCTAGAAGAAGCTCTGGTACGTATTGAGCGCTTCTTAAAGAAGCATCAATAACATGCGCTGAAGGATTGGTCCTGCTCATTCGCGCTGGTGCGTGGATGTTTGCAGATCAATTCTCCACTACAAAAAGCCCGATCATGCGTTTATATCATAGAGCGGTCGGGCTTTTTTAGCGAGAGAAATTTGAGCCAGATTGTCTGCAACGCATATGGAGAACAGAAATACACCCATTCTAAAACAAAGAAATCATCAGCAAAATATTCTTATAGCCTTTCTGTCATCAATTGCTATCTATCTGCACAGGCAGACTCTCTTACTCACACGGCTGCTGTCTGCTGCTTTGATCCTTGCCGGGCTTGGGATATTCTTTGCCTCGATGTCCGTCCGCTATACCCAATTGCTCTTGATTGCTCAGAAAAATCAGAGCAGTTTGCACCTGCTTGGTATCTCTCACGCTGCCTTCGCCAATGCCATCACGATAGCGGATGTCCTGAATATTCTGGGCTGTTCAAGCATTGCGGTGATCGTGTTCTGGCGTGTATCGCGTGAATGGATCGCAATGTTTGTGGCGCTGGTGCTGGTTAACTATGGCGTTTGGGTGACGCGTCCGGTCGATTCGCTGGTGACGGCCAGCCCCGCCCTGCATCTTGCTATGGACTATTTCCGCGCCTTTGGGCAGATCTTTACGTTGCTTTTTGGTTATCTCTTCCCCAGTGGCAGCTTTGTGCCGCGCTGGACGCGCTGGCTGGCGTTGCTCTGGATCGTTGCGACTCTGATCTGGCTCTGGTTTCCCGCTGCACCCTTAAACATGATTCACACTCCTCTACAACTTCCTCTTCCTGTCTTTCTGCTCTTTCTGGCCTGGCTTGCGACCGGTCTCGGCTCTCAAATATATAGATATGTCTATATTTCCGCGCCTATCCAGCGCCAGCAAACCAAATGGGTGATGTTTGGGGCAACAGCCTCGCTCCTGGGCTATATCGCTTTTTTCTTGCCAGGACTGCTCTTTCCACCATTCTATGAACCTGGAACCACGCGCATTCTCTATATTCTGATCGGCGTGCCTGTGTACTACGCTTTTGCTTTGCTCCTGCCCCTGTCGATCGGCTTTTCGATCATGCGCTACCGGCTCTGGGATATCGATCTGCTCATCAACCGCACGCTCGTCTATAGCTTGCTGACTGGCCTACTTTTTCTGGTGTATTCTGGTCTGGTCATCACGCTGCAACTGCTCTTACGAGGCGTAACGGCTGGCTCGACCGTTGCAGAGGTTGGCTCAACGCTGGTAACTGTCGCTTTGTTTCAGCCGTTGCGCCATGCTCTGCAATCTCTTATTGATAGGCGCTTCTATCGTCAAAAATATAACGCGGCTCGTGCTCTGTCTGCGTTTAGTCAGACGTTGCGTCAGGAGATCGATCTGGAGCAGTTGCAGGAACGGTTAGTTGTGGTTGTGGAAGAGACGATGTTGCCCGATCATGTTTCGCTCTGGTTGCGGCGGCCACATAGCAAAAACAAGGTGATATCAGATCTACATGATACGCTCTGATATCACCTTGTTTGCTGTAAATGGACAATGAGGTGGTTATGCTGAAACTGGTCCCCATTCGGCCTGACTTCTATCACGCTTTAGCTCGAATATATTGGGCTGCTGGAGCGCCCAGAGCGT
>JAICIM010000629.1 GCA_025928885.1 Ktedonobacteraceae bacterium
CGGTTCACCCTCCACAAATGAGGCCCCAGGCGCGATAAAGTCGCGCGGCTACGGCACGTGCAACGTTTCTGCCCTTATGGACAGGCTAACATCTCTCCTTCTGGACAGCGACCATACGTCTCTGCTCACTTATACTGAAGCGGTAGATCTGTGTTTGTTGGAAAGGAGAGCAAAACATGCAAAAACTGACATTTATTGTCCCGTTTGAGGTGCCAGCGGGTCAGGAAGCAGAGATGCAGGCCCTCTGGCATGCACGAGCCGAACACCTGAGCCGTGCGCCGGGCTTTCTTGCGGCCCGTTTGTACAGGATAGATGCCGAGGTAGAGGCGTATTTGCGGCAGAACGTGCCTGGGCTGGCCTGGGTTGGGGAGGATCGCTTTCGCTTCGTCAATATCGCGCAATGGGTCTCGCTCACGCACTATGAAGCTGCCGTTAGCGCCACGCGTCAGCAGCAACCAATCCCTTTTCCCTCCTATCCCGCCTATTATCGTCTCGCCAGCGGTATCGGCAAAGATGTTGAACCTATCAGCAAGGAGCAGAGCAGGACCGGTCAGGAGATCACCTTTATCATTCCATTTGCGGTGCCAGCGGGACAGGAAGAGGAGATGAGACGACAATTTAGAGCGGTGGTTGAGGGAATGGGGAACGTGGAAGGCTCGTTTGGTCCGGGGTTATATGAGTTGGATAACGACGTTGAAAAGCATCTGCGCAGCTTTCTTGTTGCGCGAGATGAAGAGGGGGCCGACATCAGAGCAACATTCCCCTTTATCAATGTTGCGGAATGGGCCTCTGTTGCGCACTACGAGGCCGCCATGCGCTCACGTCGGCACGTGCAGCCAATCACCTTCACAGGTCACGGCGCCTATTATCGCATCGTCGGCGAATATCACGGCACACCGCTAGAGTAACCTTAATCGTTCAAGATCATCGCCAAATTTAGTTGACAAAAGCAAGTAAATGCTAGATAATGTCAAATAAAAAGGAGATGGATCTATGGTGAGTCAGATCTCTGAAGAGAGCGTCGGGGCCGTCCGGCGCTTTAATCGCTTTTTCACACGGCAGATCGGGGTGTTGCGCGAGGGGCTGGTACACACACCCTATTCGCTGACAGAGGCGCGAATCCTGTTTGAGCTTGGGCATAGCGAACAGGTGAAAGCTTCCGGCCTGTGCCGCGAACTCGGCCTCGATGCCGGTTATCTCAGTCGCATCTTAGCGCGGCTGGAGCAACAGGGGTTGATTGCAAAGGTACGCTCCGATAGCGATGGTCGCCAGCGCCTCCTGCACCTGACGCCGGAGGGCGAGAAAACCGCCGCTCTGCTCGATCAACGTTCGCGCGAGGAGGTTTCGGAGATGTTGAGCGATCTCAGCGAGGAGGAGCGGCAGCGGCTCTTGAAGGCGATGCAGACCATCGAGGGCGTTTTTGATCGTGGCCTCAAGTTTTCCGAACCGTTTGTGCTGCGGCCCCACGAGCCGGGTGATATGGGCTGGGTCACGCACCGTCACGGCGTCCTCTATGCCCAGCAATATGGTTGGGACGAGCGGTTTGAGGCGTTGGTGGCGCAGATCGTTGCCGACTTCATCAACAACTACAATCCGGCCCGTGAGCGCTGCTGGATCGCTGAGATGGATGGCGAGATTATCGGCTCCATATTTCTTGTGCAGAGCAGCGAAACCGTTGCTAAACTGCGGCTCCTGTTGGTTGAGCCAAAGGCGCGTGGCATGGGGCTTGGCACGCGCCTTGTGCAGGAGTGTATTCGCTTCGCCCGGCGTTCTGGGTATCAGAAGATCGTGCTCTGGACCAACAGCGTGCTGGTCGAGGCCCGCCACATCTATCACAAGTCCGGGTTCATGCTCATCGAACAGGAGCCGCATCACAGCTATGGTCACGATCTCGTTGGGGAGACGTGGGAGCTGATTTTGTAGCCCTTATTGCTTCGCCAGCGGGCAATACAGCTCGATCAGGCGACCGTCGGGATCGTTGACATGGGCCTGACGCGCCTGAAGAGCCGGGTAATCTTGTGGAGGGACCACCGACGTTGCACCGCCCGCGACCAGCCTGGCGTAGGTGGCGTCAACGTCGTCCGTCTGGAAAGAGAGATACATCTGTTGTCCCTCCACCGGCCCTGGTTCCCGTCCGAGCAGCTGCGCAAAGGCATCGCGCCCATAGATCGCCAGCGTCGAGCCGCCCGTATCGAACGAAGCATAGCCAATTGCTTCGTCGTAATAGGTCAGCGGTAGCTGCATGATATCGCGCCAGAAACCCACAATCGTCGGGACATCGCTTGCCAGCAGGCAGACAAAATTCATCTTCATTGCCTTCTCCTTATATTACTGTTTATCGATGTCTTCAGCTTACCACCAGTGCAGGTTAGTTTCGGTCCTTTACTCGCTCACTTTTCAATGCTGCTCGCCAAACGGATAGCTCGTGCCAGACGCTGCATTCCCGTCTCGATCTCCCGGGGCGCGATGCCGGCATAGCCCAGAACGAGGCCCTGCAACGGGCGATCTTGCAGGCGATACACCGAAAGAGGTGGGGTATCAACGCCCAGTTGCTGCGCCAGTTGCGAGACATTGCGGTCATCCAGCTTTGGATCGAGCCAGCCCACGACATGTAAGCCCGCAGGCGTTGGCGGAACATCCAGCGCCCCTTGCAATTCGCGCCGGGCAGCTTCCACGAGCAGCGCCTGACGTTCCATATAGAGCTTCTTCATCCGTCGAATATGACGCGTGAAATGGCCCTCATTGATAAAGTGTGTGAGGATGGCCTGATCCAGCGAGGGAGAATGCCTGTCTGCAAGGGAGCGGACGCGGACAAACGTCTCAACCAGCGCTGGTGGTACCACCAGATAGCCCAGCCGCAGTGACGGCAACAGCACCTTACTGAACGTTCCCATGTAGATGACTCGTCCCGTGTGATCTAGCCCCTGGAGCGTCGCCAGAGGTCGCCCTGTGTAGCGATATTCGCTATCGTAGTCATCCTCAACGACCCACATGCCCTTACGGGTGGCCCATTCAAGCAGTGCGAGTCGGCGCGAGAGGCTCATCGTCACGCCCATTGGATATTGATGCGAGGGGGTGACGTAGATCAGGCGAATATTTTGTTTGTGCTCCATGACCCGCGCCACCTGCAATCCTTCGCCGTCCACGGCCACGGGGATCAGTTGTGCGCCGGCCCCGGTGAAGGCGTGGCGTGCGCCCAGATAGCCGGGATCTTCGATGCATACCGCGTCGCCAGGGTCGAGCAGGATGCGCGTCGTCAGATCGAGCGCCTGTTGCGAACCGGAGACGATCACCACCTGCTCAATATCGCAACGCACGCCGCGCGACGCCTTGAGATAGCCGACGATGGCCTCGCGCAGGGGACGGTAGCCCTGTGGATCTCCATAGCCCAGCAGCTCGGATGGAGGATTACGCCAGCAGTGCGCGGCCAGCCTGGACCAGATCTCGAAGGGAAAATGATCGAGCGCTGGCAATCCTGGCTGGAAGGCGCGTGGCGTGCTGGTGTAGCGAATGGGAGCAATGACAGCCTCGCTCAGCAGCTTGCCCCGCTGGGAAATACCAGGCGCTTGCTTCTCAGTGGAAGGGGAGATATGCTGTATATCTATGCGTGCTTGTAGCAATTCTTCGGGCAAGACGCGTGCAACATAGGTTCCTGAGCCGACGCGCCCCTCTAGATAGCCTTCAGCAATCAATTGTTCAAATGCATTGATAACGGTATTGCGCGAAACCTGCAGCTGTTCGGCCAGCTCGCGGGTCGGGGGCAGCTGTGTGCCTCCCTCTAGCTGTCGGCTCAAGATTGCCTCGCGAATCCGGGTGTACAGTTGTCGAAACAGCGGGACGGCTGCCTGGCGATCGTAATCGAGGCTGATTGCAGCCATAAAATGAGAAGGATGAAGCACTACCAGCCCTTTCAGCAATGAACTTCACAGCAAAATTGGTACTCTCACTCTATCATAAAATGGTTCTTGTGAACAGATCAATGGCCCTCTATGATGCGGTTAATGAAATTTTTCTTTGATAGTTGATCAAATGTGTTGTGGTCGCGCGACTGTATCGCGCATGGTTCACCATCCACGTATGTGGCCCCA
>JAICIM010000186.1 GCA_025928885.1 Ktedonobacteraceae bacterium
ATCGCAAAAAAGTCGCCGCAGCGAGACGGCGACGCGCGGGCAAGGCATAATTTTTCCCAACAAAAAGGCGACCGCTTGAGATGGTCGCCTTTTTGTTGGAAAGTGATGGCTACAGCGCTTACCAGTGCATCTTCTGTGCCTGGATCTGGATCGCATACCACACACCGTTTACACCATGTCCGTTCGCTTGTCCTGCCGCGTTGTCTCCCACATAAGTATAGAGGGGATGATTGTTGTACAACACTTGAGGACCATTGGCCGTCTGTTGCACCGTCAGCGTACCGTTCAAGTTCTGGCTGGTAACAATATTCATGTTATGGTTCAACAGTGGCGGCCAGGTGGCGGCGCAATTACCAGTGCAGGTTGACGCTGGAGCCGGGTCAGATGTGCGATAGTAGAGCGTCATGCCCTGCCCGTTCGTCAACACGTTCATGGTCGTCCCATTGGCTGTGATCGTCCGCGTACTGATATACAGCGTGCCACCGCTCGTCGTCTGTGTAGCAGCTTTGGAGTTGTTCTGGTTATTGTAACTATTATAGTCGTTACTCTGATCGTTATTACTCTTCTGGCTATTATTGTTGCTGCTCTGACTGTTCGTCTTGGTACTCACCGCAGGAGTCGGAGTTGGCTGAACGGCACTTTTATTGTTCCCCTGGTTGCTCATCTTATTTTGATCGTCCGCATCATGCCCGGCATTTCCCTGATTACTCTTTTGCGTTGCTGCCGTGGCTGTCGGGGTAACGGCCTGCTGGTCGGCTCGCTGCCCCTGGCTATCAAGCTGTGAGGTCTGGTTGGTCTGATTATTTGCCTGCTGCATACCTGCTGTGGCGGTTGCAGATACGTTCGTGGTGTTGGTGGGGGCGTTGCTACAAGCTGTACTTAGTACGACAAGCAGTAGACCGCACATGATCAGGATTGCACTTCTCTTCAAATACATGTTGTGTCTCCATTTCGTGATCTGGCGTTTCCTTCTGAAACAGGTACACCGAATTATTTTGCAGAGCAACATGGGTCCGGTATGCTTATCTTTTCTCTGTCCCGCGCTCTGTCTTGTACATCAATGTATAGCTTTACCAATTGACACGATGAAAGGAGCTATTTTCTACAGCGAGGTACTTTTTTCGTCGAGGTAGTACCAATTTCCCGCAGAGAAAAACACATGAAGAGTCGCCGAGGATGACAGTGGTAGAGCATATTCAACAGGGAGAGAATTTGAATATGCTCTTCTTTATATGCGTTACTGGACCGTTAAAATCACTTGCTGCTGATCGCTGATCTGCTCTCCAACCTCACCAATACGCCAGAAGGTCACTTCTTGCTGTGCCTCCAACGTCGGCCACAGGGCAGGATCGATCGCCGCGAATAGGCCACCGGAGGTTTGTGGATCAAAGAGAATCGCCTGATCTAACTCGCTCAAATGGCTGCCAAGCTGAACACGACCATGAAGAGAACGTATATTGCGCCTGGTGCCACCTGGAACACAGCCAGCCTCCGCGTAAATGCGCACATTTGGCAACAGCGGCAGCGCTGCATAATCAAATCGCATGACCGCCAAACTTTGTGCCGCCATCTCCCATGCATGTCCTAATAAACTGAAACCGGTAATATCTGTGACGGCATGCACGGCGTCACCAGCCTGCACCAACAGTTCACTGGCACGCCGATTGAGCGTGGTCATCGAGCGAACAGCAGCTGCCATATCGTCCTCATGCACCTTGCCCCGCTTTTGAGCAGTAGTTAGCAGACCGGTCCCTAATGGCTTGCTCAAGACCAGTACATCGCCCGGCCTGGCTCCCCCTTTTGTCAGGATATGATCGGGATGGACAAGCCCGGTCACGGCTAACCCATATTTCGGTTCGCGGTCAGAAATCGAGTGGCCGCCTGCAATGACGCTGCCAGCCTGCTCTACGATATCCATACCACCACGTAGTACCTCGCTGAGTACGCTGCTCTCCAGATCTTCGGGCCACGCCACCAGATTGATTGCCATCAGGACCTGCCCACCCATCGCGTAGACATCGCTCAGGGCGTTAGCCGCCGCAATAGAACCGAACGTATAGGGATCGTCAACAACGGGCGGAAAAAAGTCAGCGGTACTGATGACTGCCTGCTGATCGTTGATTTTGTACACAGCGGCGTCATCGATCGCTCCCAGGCCGACAAGCAATTGGGAAGGTGCCAGACGTTGCCGCAAAGGACGCAGTACCTCGGCCAGCAGATCAGCGCCAATTTTAGCCGCACACCCCGCACAATCTGCTAACTCAGTGAGACGAGGCGGTTGATTGCTACTCATTAGAAATCCTTTCTTTCACGAGCGCACCTTAAACGCTCTACTAACCTCACGCTTATCAGTACGTTAAAAAGAAACATGGGAAGCCAGCTTTCGCCAGCCTCCCATATTCAATGAGACTATTACCCTCGGCGACTGTCGCGCCAACTCACCAGCTTCTCCACAGCCTCGAAGTTCCAGGGAGCACCCATGCCAAGAATCAGATGAGTGACTCCGGTCCTGAGAAGCGCATCGCGGGTCTGATTTGAATCATCCGCATTCGTGCCAGCGGAGCGCTCGATCTCATTAGGATCACGCCCTTCCTCTTTGCACCAGCCATCGAGAACTTCAAGTTTATGGGCCAACGTCTCCGCATCGCCGAAGCCGTGCCACATATCGGCATACTTCGCGGTCAGACGCAATGTTTTCTTCTCACCGCCGCCACCAATCAAGATGGGGATCGGCTTTTGAATTGGTTTCGGCACATCCACTTCCCAGCGCTGCTTGATAATTGGCAACGCCTCTTCTAGCGCGGCCAGGCGGCGACCCGGTGTGCCAAACTCGTAGCCATATTCGCTGTAATCGCGCTCAAACCAACCTGCACCGACACCGAGAATGAGCCTGCCGTTGCTGATATGGTCAACGGTCTTCGCCATATCAGAGAGCAGGGCCGGATTGCGGTAGGTATTGCAGGTGACAAGACACCCTACCCTAGCACGCTTCGTGAGCATTGCCATCGCGGTCAGCAACGTCCAGCCTTCAAAATGATTGCCCTGGGGATCGCCATGCAGCGGAAAGAAATGGTCCCAGTTCCAGATGGTATCAACGCCCAGTTCTTCAGCCGTACGCACCGCCTGTGCGAAGTCTTCGTAGCTGGTATGTTGTGGATGTAGCTGAACACCCACGCGAATAGGATGTTTTGGAGATGTACAGGCCATGAATGAAATATCCTTTTACCTGAATAAACAAAAATGTGGGCCGACGCAAAGCCCACTTGCTATTTAGTCATATTTTACAGCTAATCGCAAGTCGCTATCTTACATTAGATTAGTGTTTTGTCATGATACAACTAATGCAGCAACTTCTCCATTAGCACGACATCCACCCACCTGTTATCCAGCATCCCTTGTTCGTGATAAGTTCCGACTACTCGGAATGCGTGGCGCTCATATAGTCGCATCCCCGGCGCATTGCTCGGGAACGCTGCCAGCACCATCTTATGATAGCCCAGCAAACGAGCACGCTCCTCCAACGCTCCCAACAAAGCATCGCCAATCCCCTGTCCGCGCTGCTCTCGTGCGACATAGACGGAGAAGTCCACGACATGATTGTAGGTCGGTCTGGGATTGAAAGAGTTGAGCGAGGCCCAGCCCACCACCGTTCCCGATTGATCAATAGCAACCAGTACTGGATGACGCGAACTCCGGGCCGCCAGCCACTCGGCCCGCTCCTCCGCTGTACGCAACTGCGTCTCCAATGTGGCCGAGCGATCCTCAATCCCTTGATTGTAAATATGAGCAATAGCCGCCGCATCCTCATGCATGGCGTCTCGAATCTCCATAGTACGTTCCTTCTGAGTGACCTTCACCAATTCTTTCCAGGAACGGGCCTGCTGCCCTAGCCCGCTTACATATGCCGCAAGAAAATCGAGCGCCGCCGGGTCCAGACAATAATAACGATTGGGATTCGACCCCTCACTACTCACCTGCACAATACCGGCTTCGCGCAACGCTGCCAGATGATCAAAAAGGCTCGATTGAGCCAGCGGCAACAATTCAGCGAGTTGAGCCGAAGTACAATCTTTCCGTTCGGCTAACACTAAGGCTATACGAAATCGCGCCGGGTTTGCCAGAGCACGCAACATTTTCAAGACTCGCGCCTCTTGCACGCCCGCAATCAGTTCTTCCGTCTTCATAATATCCTTCTCATTGAATACTCCGATTTTTTCGGTTACGCTTTCAGCTTTCCCCGATTTCCCGATTATCTGTAGTAATTGTAAATGCCAATCTCCAGCGCTGTCAAGATATCTGGCTGATAATGAGGGTGACTACAAAAAAGCCGGACAGAGAATAGACATTCTCTATCCGACTTCTACTGTTCGCTACTCGGGCAACAAAGATTTTTTGAGCCGATTACTTGCTCAGCAACCCCTTCTCCTGCAACGACTGTTGCGCCGAATTTTCCCAATCAGCTGCGCCAAGACCATCCAGCCCCTTAACAAAGGCGCTCCAGCTGCTATCATTTAAAGGCTTCTGGTCTGTGACGAACTGGATCAAGCCCTCATCAACATAACGGTTGATATCCGCCTGATTGGCTGCCGTTTTGATCGCAAAATTGCTGGTCACGTCCATCGATGGCATGGCCGCGAACGTCTGGTAGACATTCATAGGGTCGATCGTGCGTCCAATTTTGGTCTTGAAGCCGGGATAGCGCACTTTGAGTTCAGGCGCACTGCCATTAAGCACCATATTGCGGATCTGGATCGATGGTCCAACTTCATGAGCAGTGAAAGGTACGGACAGGCCATCAGTAGAGATATTACCCTGGGAATCCAGCTTATAATTCACCCCTTCTTTCCCAAAACCGGCCAGATAGTAGCCTTCGCCTGAATTGAGCCACTCCAGCAATTTCGCAATCGCAGGCCCTTTCTCACCATCCATCGCTTTCTTTGAAACACCCATGCGAAAACCAAGCGACGAAAATGTTCCGATATATGACTTCCCATCTGGTCCCTGTGGAGGATTCAGCGGGACCAGTTGACCATTGGGATTGTTCGTATCAAAGGGCTGATAGTTGGCCTGACAGATCGCCGCACAAAAATCCTCAACGAAGATGCCATATTTCCCTTGCTTCCAACGCGCCCGATAATCATCCAATTTGAGCGTCGTCCAGTCCGGGTCAATGACCTTCTCATTCGCCATCTTCTCGATAAACTCGGTCGCCTTCAGATAATTGGGATCGCGCAAATTGAGGTTGATCTTCCCTGGTGTGCTGGTATTCCAGACTCCTGGCAGACCATACGCTCCGTAGATGAAATCGAACTGGCCACCCAGCGTTGGCGCACCACTCGTTGTATATGCTCCAAAACCATAGGTATCATTCTTCCCATTGCCATCAGGGTCGCGCGTCGTGAACGCCTCAGCTACCTTCAACAGGTCATCCAGTGTTTTCGGCATCTGCAACCCTAGCTTATCGAGCCAATCCTTGCGAATAAAAAGACCTTGCCGCTTCGTTAAAGGCGTGGCCTCCTGCAACGCATACAGCGATCCATTGACAGACATCAATTTATTAAGAGTTGCGTTGCTATAGCGATCCTTCGTGCGCTGTGGCATCATCGGCAACAGTTTGTCCACCGGCGACACCAGCCCCAGATCAATCCACTTGAGAAACATGCTGTTGTTGCCTGCGCTGGTATTAATTTGAAATAAGTCGGGCAGATCGTTGGCAGCCGCCGCTGCATTCAGTTTAGTGTCGCCATCGTCGCCGGTGGGGATGAGCGTCACTTTCAGGTTAATATTCAACTTCTGACGCACGGTTTTCGCCAGCTCCCAATCAGCCGGGGGAGCTGCAACCTCTGGAATCGCCGGATACACCCAGACGCTCAAGTCTACCGGAGCATTGGGATTGTTGGATGGAGTGCTGCCACCGCAGGCAGCCAACAGTTGGCTAAGGATGAGTACGATCAGACCTACCAACAAAGGCAAGCCCTTCTTTGTACCAGTCTTCATGAGATTTCTCCTCGCAAATATTTAGATATCCGAAGCGGCTGGTGAAGGAGGCTTACTCCTTCACGCCGCCTATCAACACGCCTTTAGTAAAGTAGCGTTGAATCCAGGGGTAAACGACCAGCATTGGCAGCGTTGTGAGGATCACCGCCGCCATTTTGAGGGCATCCTGGGGAGCAGAGCTGATGGCATCCTGCCCCACATAATCGTTCATGCTGCTGGCAAGCAGAATGTTGCGCAGCAATACCGGCAACGGCATCAAGTTATTATCGCTGAAATATAGAATCGGCAGGAAGAATTCGTTCCAATGGCCGACGGCGTAAAACAGTCCAATCGTCAGCAGAATCGGCTTGGAGAGCGGCAAAATGACGTGCCACAGGACTTGCAACTCGTTTGCCCCATCCACAATGGCCGCCTCGCGCAAACTGGCAGGTAGATTCTGAAAGAAGGTTTTCATCACAAACAGGTTGTAGACACTGATCGCACCCGGAAGGATCACTGCCGGAATGGTATTCAACAGCCCCAGATTTTTGACCATCAGATAGGTTGGAACCAGCCCGGTGTTGAACAAAAAGGTAAACAGGATCAGCGAGAGGAAGATATTACGTCCAGGCAGGTCCTTGAACGTCAGACCATAGGCCGTCAGCGTCGTCAACACCATATTAGTGGCAACGCCGGAACCGGTAATCAAGAAGCTGTTGAGCATCGCCCTGACAAAAGAATCCTGGCCCAGCAGCTGTTTATAAGCTTCAAGCGACCACTCGGTCGGCGGCAACCACAGGCTGAAACCCTGCACCTGCGTCGTTTTCAATGGGGTAAACGACACGATCACAACATACCAGAGCGGTATAATCGTCAACAATAGCACCACAATCAGAAACAGATTGACGCTCCAATCGAAGGTCATATTATCGATGCTTCTGCGCTTCACAATATTGGCTTTCATAGCGCTCTCTCCTTTAATATAATCCACTGCCAGCAAAACGTTTCGCAACCCTGTTCGCAACGACAACCAGCACCAGACCAATGACCCCCTTGAACAGGCCCACCGCAGTTGCCAGGCCGAACTGGAAATTTAAGATGCCCTGTCGATACACCCAGGTATCGATGACATCACCAACGCTATATACAGGCAGCGAATAGATAGCGAAGATTTGCGCGAAACCCGCATCGAGAATATTACCGAGTCGAAGCAGCGTCACCAGCACAATCACGTCCTTGATATTGGGGATCGATACATACCAGATCCGCCGTAAACGCGATGCACCATCGATAGCCGCCGCCTCATATTGAGCGGGATCAATCGCCAGTAGCGCGGCCAGATAGATAATCGCGCCCCAACCTGTTTCTTTCCAGACATCAGAGCTGACCACAACGGCGCGAAACCAGTTCGGGTTCGTTAAAAAGTCGATCGATTGCGCTCCCGTCTGTGTAATAACTTGATTGATCAGGCCCTGGCTCGGGGAGAGCAGACCCAGCAGCACGCCAAAAACAACGATCCAGGAGAGGAAGTGCGGCAGGTACGAGACGGTTTGCGTAAACCGGGCCAATCGTACAAAGCGGCTCTCGCTCAATGCAATGGCAAGAATGATGGCCGGTGGAATGCCAAAAAGCAACTTCGCGACACTGATGATTAGCGTATTCGAGAGCAGTTGCGTAAAGTAGTAGGACTTGAAAAAGGTATCAAAGTTTTTCAAGCCAATCCAGGGACTTCCTTCAACACCCAACACCGGCTGAAAATCTTTAAAGGCGATTTGCGATAAGTAGAGCGGTCCATAGCGGAACACAGCGAAATAGACCAGACCTGGTAGTAAGAGTAGGTATACGAACCGATAACGCCAGATACGTCTCCACAAGAGCGCGAAGCGGCCCTCGCTCTGTTTGCTTCGCGTCTGTGATAGCGGCATTGCTTTTGTACTCATAAGCCTCCTTGAACAACGAGATGTTGCCAGTAGCTCTCTCATACGCTACTTTGTGTTGAGTTGTATCGCGCACGCAGATCCCTTGATCCGCTGATGAGGTTTGTTCGCCAATGAACAAAGGCATGTTCAAGTTGAGCTATAGCTCTCCATATATCGGCACAATCTGATGCTGCAATTCATCAAAATAGGTGCCTTCTAACATGGCGTTTAGTGTGTTGGTTATACGAATCTCAACCGTATTGATCCCTGTACGAAGGATGTTTTTCTCCCCTTCCCAACGATAAGGGGACCAGCAGCCCACTCCCAGCGAACTGCCATTTATCCGCACTTCCACGCATTCATGGATATGGTTATCCCATCCCTGCAACGCCAACACGAAGGTCTTTTCCGATGATACTGTTTCAATGAAGATTTCTCTGGTAAAACAGAGCGTTCCGGCATAATAGGGATATCCCTGTATAATGCCGCTCTGAAGCACTCCCATCTCCGGCGCTGGCACGAGCGTTGCCATTCCCACAGCATCTAGCGAGACGCCAAAGGGGCCGCTGAGATACAGCGGATCACGTACGCCATCCTCGTCCCGTTGTACCTCAACAGCCACAATGAGATGGTTGATCCCTGGCTTGAGGAATTGCTGCACCTCACAGGCCGGTTGCCGATACCTATTTTGCCCGTCCATAACGAAATCATGAGGATCTATATGTTTGCCATTCAAGTAGAGTGTGTAAATCCCGCCAATCGCATCCTCATCTATCATCAGCTTACAGAAAGCGGGGAGCGCCTCGACGCGAAATGTGGTTTGATACCAGCAGTGAAGTGGATAGGCCAGAGAACTATCCACAGGCAAACCAAAGGTCTGACGGAATTGGAGTGGGAAGCTCTGCTGCTCAGCGACATCGGCGCATTGATTAATAAATGGTTTGGCCTCCACCAGCGGCCATGTTTGTGTACCTTCCCCCCGATGCCATCCTTGCTGCACCCCTGTCTGCTCCATATCCAGAGCAAAATGGAAGGAGCCAAAGCGCACTTTATTCTCCTGTTGAGCAGTCAGTTTCCACGCTCCCTGCACGCTCACCACCAGTTCCCCTGGAGATGATTGCTCCCCAACCTCTTTCTGCACAGCCTCACGAGAGGAGAAACGCAGCAGATACGCTTCGTACGGAGCGAACGATAATGCGACACTCCATCCATCGTCATTTTTCTCGACGGCCAGTGTCGTTGCGTTCCCCGACGACAGATCGAGCCGCTCTACAACCTCCCCGGCTGGACATTCCGCCAGATGCAGGCGCACGATTTTGTCCATGCCTTCCTGATGTGTGATGAAGAGCAGTCGCGACTCGTCAGGCAAGATTCTCTGCTGCATCAGCAACGAGGCTGTATCACCAGTTACTACCTCAAGAGTCACGGCGGGCTGTATGTTCTCTCGTAAGAGCGCCAGCAAAGGCCCGATCGCATGGGCCTGTACGCCACCTGGACAGGGGATAAAATATGCGGCATGCGCTCCTTTGACCCATGAAAGCTCTTGATCTATGGCTATATGAATATCTTGCCAGTAATTGCTGGATGGAGAAGTGGTCAGGCCAAATGTCTCAAAACACTCCGCTGCTATATCGTGATTGCGCTCAATCTGTTCATGGGGCAACAATCCCACGCTAACAACGGTCCCCCCGGCCTGAAGAAAAGCTTTTATGCGCAACCAGGCAGCGGTTTCAAGGTTGCTCAGCGGCGGCAAGATCAGCACACGATAACGCGCCAGCCCCACCACAAGCTGCCCATCCTCAATCGTCGCCTCCGCCAACAGTTCCGGGTCCAGATGATCGTAATCAACCTGATGGCACAATAATTGTTTACAGAGATATGCCCAGTCGCTTTTCAGCCGCTCCAATGCCTGCTCTTCGCCAGCGTCATCGCCACAATACTGGAAATTATGGAAGGGATTGCCCATATGCGTCCAGAACGTCGTTACCGGATGCACCATCGCAATCTGAATATCTGCCCTTCCCTGGCTCATAACATAACCGAGCCGCGCCGCATAATCTGCCAGCACGCGATAATGCTGCCAGTAGGGATTCTGCAAAAATTGCGATGGTGGCGCGTCGTGTTTGCGCAGGCCGCTGATGGAATAGAAGAAGGCATGCAAAATAAAGAGATTAATGCCCAGAGCTGCGAGACGATCCAGCATCCACTTCGCATCCTGAAGCGTCATAGACCAGCCAACGCTGTGAAAACACTCGATCATCGCCCGTTCGCGCCCAAACTGACGAGCCAGCGAACTCGCTATTTTCGGGTCGGCTCGCAGACTATAGGCATTGCGATCCAGTATCCATTCCAGTGAACGCCCCAGCTTCTCATGAGCACTGTCGCCGCCGGGTACGTGACTATAGCGCTGAGTGGTCATACGCATCGAAGGCACCTCGGTGACAAATTGCAGATGCTCACGCTCACACCATTCGCTCACTGGCTCATAGTAGGCGGCTCCGAGCAATAGATGCATACTTTGAAAAAAGTCATATCTGATCTGGGGGGTCTGCTCACTGTAACTGTAGAGCAGGGCGGAGAGGTTCTCAAGCAGATCATAGCCCGTCCGCTCACGAAAAAAGCCGGGGAGACGCGCCGACCAGGGAATGCGACCAATGAAGCCAACCTCATCAGTAAACATTCCCTTGATCGTCTGACCGAAATAGTGACCGAAGCGACGCGCGTATTGCTCATGTGTGGTGCGCAGAAAGGTCTGCATGGCTTCACGGTGGCATGGGTCTACATAGTGTCCGTAATACTTAAAGTCCTCCAGCTCTTTTTCGAGGAACACGCTGATCTGCCAGCGTCCCACCGGAACATCCCACACAAGCTGCTTCTGGAGCCGGGCTGTAAAAAAGCGCTTGTTTGTATACGTGGTTAATCCAGTCGCTTGAAAAACCTCTTCGTTCGGTACGCTCCCGATAGCCTGTTCAAGATCAATCGCATCGTTCCAGAGCACTCTGCCTGCTTCATCCAGCGGAACAGCACGCGCAGACAACACTCGCGCCCAGGGGAGATTACAAG